>NZ_DDFB01000062.1:0-24303 GCF_002336885.1 Novosphingobium sp. UBA1939
CGGGGGTGTCGGAAACCTTGACAATCGAGCGAAACGGAAGGCGGCGCATCGCGCCAAAACCTCCATTTTCAAGGGCATTTGAAAACTGGCACGGGTCGTGCTTATGGAGAGATGTCCCGAGAATAGTCTTCTTGAGGGGCGGAACCCGACCTGGTCTCCCAAGGGTTCCGCCTCTTCCCGGGGCCCCCGCACCGACGACATCGGCATAAAAAAACGCGGTCCATCCGGAGATGGAGCCGCGTTCATTCGATTGCCAACCGATGTAAAACGATCTGTCGGAGAATTTTACATTTGCCGCGCAAACGGCCGACCGGATTGGCGAACCCGCGTTACTGCGCGGAAACGCCCGAATCCTGCAGGAGCTGCTGCAATTCACCGTCCTGGAACATTTCCATCATGATGTCCGAGCCGCCAACGAACTCGCCCTTGACGTAAAGCTGGGGAATCGTCGGCCAATCCGAAAACTCCTTGATGCCCTGGCGGACTTCCATGTCCTGCAACACATCGACGCTGGCGTATTCCACGCCCAGGTGATCGAGGATGGCGATGGCCTTGCTGGAAAATCCGCATTGCGGAAACAGCGGCGTGCCCTTCATGAAAAGGACGACGTCATTGCCGTTCACGATCTCGGCGATACGGGCCTGTGTGGCATTCTGGGTCGACATGGCGGAGGAATTCCTTTCTCGCCGCTCAAACTGGGAACTGCGGTCGCCAGTTACAAGCGCCTTTGCGCAGGTTCTGCGTTCAGGCCGCGGCCGTGGTCAATTGCAAGGCGTGCAGCACACCGCCCATGCGGCCACCCAGCGCGGCATAGACCGCCTTGTGCTGGGCCACGCGCGACAACCCCTGGAACGAAGGCGACACGACATGGGCGGCATAGTGATCGCCATCGCCGGCAAGATCGGTGATGGTCACCTCCGCATCCGGCAGCGCGGCGCGGATCATCGCCTCGATCTCGACCGCCGCCATCGCCATCAGGCTTCGCCCATCAGCTGTCGACGCGCATCCACCGCCTTGGCGTCCATCGCCGCGCGGATTTCGGCCTCGTCGGTTTCGACTCCGGCCGATACCAGATCGCCCAGCAGCTTGCGGATCACGTCCTCGTCACCGGCTTCCTCGAAATCCGCCTGGACGACGGACTTGGCATAGGCTTCGGTTTCGGCGGCATCGAGGCCCATGCGTTCGGCAGCCCACTGCCCCAGCAGGCGGTTGCGCCGCGCATGAATGCGAAACAGCGTTTCCTCGTCACGCGCGAACTTCGCTTCCTCGGCGCGCTCGCGATCGTCAAACATCGTCATGGCCAGTAAGTCCCTTCGGTCTTTCCCGAAGCGGATAATGAGCCTGCGGCCAGCCCGCAAGGGCGCATCGCGGTTTTCGCCACCGCTGGCGGCTATTCCACCTTCAGTCCCGTCCAGTAGGCCAGGAACGAAAGCACGTCCGCGCCGGAAGCGATGATCTTCTCCACCGGCTTGCCCGATCCGTGGCCGGCCTTGCTTTCCACCCGCAGCAGATGCGGCTTATCGCCGGTATCGCTGGCCTGCAGCGCGGCAACATACTTGAAGCTGTGCGCGGGAACGACCCGGTCGTCGGTATCCGCCGTGGTGACCAGCACCGCCGGATAGGCCGCGCCATGCACGTTGTGATAGGGCGAATAGGCGCGCAGGACGCGCCAGTCCGCTTCCTTTTCAGGGCTGCCGTAGTCGTCCACCCAGAACCGGCCCGATGTGAACCGGTCGAACCGCAGCATGTCCATCACCCCCACATCGGGGTTGGCCGCCGCGAACAGGTCGGGCCGCTGGTTGACCACCGCGCCCACCAGCAACCCGCCGTTGGAGCCGCCCTGCACCGCCAGCCCGTCACGCGGGGTGATGCCCTGGCGGATCAGGTATTCGCCCGCGGCGATGAAATCATCGAAGCTGTTCTGCTTCCGGTCGAGCCGACCGGCGTCATGCCAGGCCTTGCCGAACTCCCCGCCCCCGCGAATGTTGGCCAGCGCAAACACCCCGCCCGATTGCAGCCACGCCATCCGCACCGCCGAAAAGCCCGGCGTCAGCGAAATGTCGAAGCCGCCATAGCCGTAGAGCAGCGTGGGCGCGGCCTTGTTGGCCTGCGCCAGCGCCTTGCTGCGCACGATGTACATCGGCACCATCGTCCCGTCCTTCGACGGATAGGTGCGCTGCTCCACCACGTAATCCGCCGGGTTGAACGCCAGGCGCGGCATGATGAACGGCGTCGCCTTGCCCGAACGCATGTCGAAGCGGAAGATCGCCGGGGGCTGGTTGAAGCTGGAGAACTGGTAGAACGTCTCGGGATCGCCAGGTCGCCCCACGAACCCGCTGGCCGATCCGATCGTGTCGAGCGTGATCGCGCGCGAGGGACGCCCGGCGAAATCGGTAACCATCGCCGTCCGCGCCCCGTCATGCAGGTAGGACAGGATCAGGCGGTTGCCGATGATGGCCCCGCTGTCGAGCGTGTCGGTCCGCTCCGGGATCACCTCCTGCCAGGCGGGGGTCTCGCGCGACAGATCCAGCCGCGTCATGCGGTAATGCGGGGCGCCGGCGTTGGTGATGAACCACAGCCGGTCCCCCATGCCTTCCACGAACTTCCAGTCGTGTTCGAAATCGGGGACGATCGCGCGGACCGGCCATTCGCCCTTCACGTGATGGCGCAGGTCGATCACATGGACGGCGTGGCGCGGCAGCGTGCTGATCTCGCTGGTGATGACCGCCCAGCGCCCGTCCGAACTCACCATGGCCTTGTGCGACCACTCGGGATGATCGGGGGTGGCATAGACCAGCTGGTCCTGGGCCTGCGGCGTGCCCACGCGATGATACCAGATCGCCTTGTTGTAAGTGGGCGCGCGGTATTCTTCCCCGGCCGGCGGCTGCGGGAACCGGGAATAGAGGAAGCCCTCGTCACCAATCCAGCCGATCTGCGTGTCGTTGGCCCAGTCCAGCCTGTCGTCCAGCACCTTGCCGTTTGCGACATCGACAACGCGCACCGTGCGCCAGTCGCTGCCGTCTTCCTGCACCGTGTAGGCCAGCAGGCGCCCGCCGCGCGAAGGCACCCAGGCATCGAGCGCCACCGCTCCGTCCTTCGACCAGCCGTTGGGATCGATCAGCAAGCGCCCCTGCTTGTCCTCCGCACCCTGCACATAGAGGGCGGACTGGTTCTGCAAGCCACCGTTGCGCAGATAGAAATAATTGCGCCCCGCCTTGCGCGGCAGGCTGAAGCGCTCGAAGTTGAACAGCGCGCGGATGCGGGCTTCCATCGCGCCGCGCCCCGGCAGTTGCGCCAGGTAGGCCGCGCTCGTCGCGTTCTGGCGCTTTACCCAATCGGCCACATCGCCGTTGCTGCGCAAGTCCCCTTCCAGCCAGCGATAGGGATCGGCCACGTCCTGCCCGAAGACATGCTCGACCAGCGGATCGCGCCGGGTGACGGGGTAGGCGGCCTTGGGCAGAACCAGCCGCGTGGGCGGCACGGGCGCATGCTCGGCATGGACGGGCGCAACGTCCATATCGATACCGTCGTTCGCGTTCCCGCCGGCGGCCCACGCCGTCGGCGAAAGAAGCGCCAACACGGCACCCAGCCAGAGGCGTGGCACGCGCGGCATGATCCTGTGTCCTGCTCCCAAACCTATTGCGCAGAATGTCTATCTGCTTGTTTCAACAACCTAGCACCGACCACGGCGCCAAGGCGAGCGCGATTTGCACCGGTTATGGCCGGGGTGACAGGCCCGTCCAGTGCGCCAGGAAGGCATAGACGTCGGCGGTTTCCTCGATCTGCTTGGCCACCGGCTTGCCCGATCCGTGCCCGGCGCGCGTTTCGATGCGGATCAGGTGCGGCTTCGGCCCGATGTCCGCCGCCTGCAACGCCGCCGCGTACTTGAAGCTGTGCCCCGGCACCACGCGATCGTCGGTATCGGCGGTCGTCACCAGAATCGCCGGATAGGCCGCGCCCGCGCGGATGTTGTGATAGGGGGAATAGGCCCGCAGCACGCGCCAGTCGGCTTCCTTTTCCGGATAGCCATAGTCATCCACCCAATAGCGCCCAGCGGTGAACTGGTCGAAGCGCAGCATGTCCATCACGCCCACCGCCGGATGGGCCGCGGCGAACAGGTCGGGCCGCTGGTTGACCACCGCCCCCACCAGCAACCCGCCGTTGGAGCCGCCCTCGATGGCCAGGCCGTTCTTGGGCGTCACACCGTTGGCGATCAGCCATTCGCCGGCCGCGATGAAATCGTCGAACACGTTCTGCTTCCTCGCGCGCCGGCCCGCGTCGTGCCAGGCATCGCCATATTCGCCGCCGCCGCGCAGGTTGGCCACGGCATAGGCCCCGCCGCTTTCGAGCCACGCCATGCGCGCGGCGGAATAGGCGGGCGGCAGGCCGATGTTGAAGCCGCCATAGCCATAGAGGATCGTCGGCACCGGCCCGCTGGCATCCTTGCGCCGCACCACGAACATCGGCACTTTCGTGCCGTCCTTCGACGGGTAGAACACCTGGTCAATGCGGTAGTCTTCCGGCCGGAACGTGAGCTTGACCGGCTGCCAGACCGCCGTCTTGCCACTCGCGCTGTCGAACGCATGGACCGTACCCGGCGTGGTAAAGCTGGTGAAGGCGAGGTAGCCGTTGGCCCGCCCCGGCTTGCCGCTCAACCCCGCCACCGTGCCCGGCCCCGGCAGCGTCGCCGTGCCCAGCGGCTTGCCGTCGAGCGTGAACAGCCGCAATTCGGACTTCACGTCCTTGAGATAGGCCGCGACGATGCGGTCGCCCACGATATGCGCCCATTCGAGATTGCTGTCGCTTTCGGGCACCACGGTCGTGAACACCGGCTCCGGCCCGGACAGGTCCACCCGCACGATCTTCTTGAGCGGCGCGCCATCGCCCGAAACGAACCACAGCCGGTCGCCGACGCCATCGATCAGGTCCCACTGCGCCTTCAGGTCCGGCACCAGCGGCTTCACGGTCCAGTCGCCCCGTCCGATCGGCGCGACATGCACGATCGCCAGCGGGTCGGTGCCTTCATGGCTGGACACGACCATCCAGCGCCCGTCGCTGGTCACGCTGGCGCCGTGCCCCAGCTTGGGGCGGTCCGGCGTCGCGTAGACCGCCCGGTCCTGCGCCTGGGGCGTGCCCAGCTTGTGGTAGTAGATCGTCTGGTTGTAGTTCAGCGCCTGGAAGGCCGCGCCCTGCTTCGGTTCGGGAAAGCGCGAATAGAGCACGCCGTCGTCGCCCGCCCAGGCGATCCCGCTGAACTTCACCCAGCGCAGTTCATCGGCCAGCGGTGACCCGTCCGCCGCCCGCACGAATTTCAGCGTGCGCCAGTCCGAACCGCCGTCCTGCACCGTATAGGCCAGCAGGTTGCCATCCGGCGAAGGCTTCCACGCATCGAGCGCGGTCGCCCCGTCCTTGGCCCAGGTGTTCGGATCGAGCAGCACGCGGGCGGTGTCCACCGGCGTATCCTTGTCGCGCACCAGCAGCTGCGCCTGGTTCATCAACCCGCTGTTATAGGCATAGAACAGCCGGCCGCCCTCTTCCACCGGCACGCCATAGCGCTGGTAATCGAACAGGGCGTGCAGCCGCGTCTCGAACGCCGCGCGCTCGGGCAATTGCGCGAGATAGGCGGCGGTGAACGCGCTTTGCGCGGCCACCCACTGCTCCACCGCCGCATCAGTGCGGACATCCGCCTCCAGCCAGCGATAGGGATCGGGCACCTTCTCGCCGAAGGCCTCGTCGACGACGGGGCCGCGTGCCGTGGCGGGATAGGCGGGAAGAACGGGAGTCTGGGATGTCACGGAGGCAGCCTGTGCGGTGAAGAGTGGTGCGGTCCCGAGCGCGAGCGCGGTCGCCGATACGAAAAGCCCTGCTGTGCCAATCTTCGCCATGCGCCCTCGTTGTCTCTGTCCGGAACCGGACCTCCAACGTAATTCGCCGCGCCCTTGCGGCAAGGTCAACCGCAGGGCAGCAACATAAGAAAACGGGCGGAAGCCACCTGGCCCCGCCCGTTTTCCTGTTTTGCGATGACGCGAAGCGCGATCAGGCGGCTTCGTATTCGTCCTCGTCGGCCGTGATGACCGGGCCGGAATCCTGGCCCTTGGCCGAGGTGTCACGGTCGATCAGTTCGATCACGGCGATCGGCGCGGCGTCCGAAGCGCGGTAACCGGCCTTGATGATGCGGGTATAGCCACCGTTGCGATCGGCATAGCGGGTGGCCAGCACGTCGAACAGCTTCACCAGCTGCGCATCGTCCAGCAGACGGGCGTGGGCAAGGCGACGGTTGGAAAGGCCGCCCTTCTTGGCCAGCGTGATCAGCTTTTCGATATAGGGACGCAGTTCGCGCGCCTTCGGCAGCGTGGTGGTGATCTGCTCGTGCTTGATCAGCGAGGCAGACAGGTTGCGCAGCAGCGCGATGCGGTGGGACGAGGTACGACCCAGCTTCCGCTGGCCCAGCTTATGACGCATGTTTCTTTCTCCGTTCGTAGGGGGGCCGTATCAGGTACCCCGATCCAGGCGGCCATTGCGGGGCGCCGCCCATTGCCCCATGCAACGAAGCCCCGGCGTGGTGCCGGGGCGACGTGCTTAGCCCAGCAGCTCCTGTTCGAGCTTCTTGGCCATTTCCTCGATGTTTTCCGGCGGCCAGCCGGGGATGTCCATGCCAAGGCGCAGGCCCATCGACGACAGGACTTCCTTGATCTCGTTGAGCGACTTGCGGCCGAAGTTCGGCGTGCGCAGCATCTCGGCCTCGGTCTTCTGGACCAGATCGCCGATGTAGATGATGTTGTCGTTCTTGAGGCAGTTGGCCGACCGCACCGACAGCTCCAGTTCGTCCACCTTCTTGAGCAGGTAGCGGTTGAGCTGGTTGGCGTCGTTCTCTTCCGGCGTGTGCGCGGCAAGGCCGGCCATCGCGGGCACGTGGCCGGTCGGCACCTGATCGTCGAAGTGGACGAACAGCGCCAGCTGGTCCTGCAGGATGCGCGCGGCATAGGCCACGGCGTCTTCCGGCGTCACGGTGCCGTCGGTTTCGACCGTCAGGCTCAGCTTGTCGAAGTCAAGCTCCTGGCCGATACGGGCGTTGTCGACCTTGTAGGAAACCTGGCGCACCGGCGAATAGAGCGAGTCGATCGGGATCAGCCCGATCGGCGCGTCGGCCGGACGGTTCGACACGGCGGGGACATAGCCCTTGCCGGTATCGCACGTCAGTTCCATGTTGAAGGTCGCGCCTTCGTCGAGATGACAGATCACGAGATCCTTGTTCATCACCTCGATGTCGCCGGTCACGGCGATGTCGCCGGCCTTCACTTCGCCCGGTCCGGTCGCCGAAAGCTGGAGACGCTTCGGGCCTTCGCCCTGCATCTTCAGCGCAATCTGCTTCACGTTGAGCACGATGTCGGTCACGTCCTCGCGCACCCCGGCGAGCGACGAGAACTCGTGCAGCACGTTCTCGATCTTGATCGAGGTAACGGCAGCACCCTGCAACGACGAGAGCAGCACGCGGCGAAGCGCATTGCCGAGCGTCAGGCCGAAGCCACGCTCGAGCGGCTCGGCGACGAACGTCGCACGGCGCTTCGGATCAGAGCCGGGCTTGATCTCGAGATTGTTGGGCTTCTTCAGTTCCTGCCAGTTCTTGATGTTGACAGTCATGGAATTCCCCTGGGGTTTGTCGGGACGCCGGCCGTCGACTGAGGGAGCCGCGGACCGATCGGAATTGGGCGGGCGCGTCAGGTACCGTGACGCGCCGCCAAGGGCAGGATCAGACGCGACGGCGCTTCGACGGACGAACGCCGTTGTGCGGGATCGGCGTCACATCGCGGATCGCGGTGATCGTGAAGCCGACCGCCTGCAGCGCGCGCAGCGCGCTTTCGCGACCCGAACCCGGGCCCTTCACTTCGACTTCGAGCGTGCGGACGCCGTGTTCGGCGGCCTTCTTGCCCGCGTCGTCCGCCGCAACCTGCGCGGCATAGGGCGTCGACTTGCGGCTGCCCTTGAAGCCCATCATGCCGGCCGAGGACCAGCTGATGGCGTTGCCCTGGGCGTCGGTGATGGTGATCATGGTGTTATTGAAGCTGGCATTGACGTGCGCGACACCACTGGTGATGTTCTTGCGCTCCCGCCGCTTGATACGCTGAGGTTCGCGAGCCATTTCTTGAAATCCTGTCGAGAAACCGTTGGAAGATCTGCCTTGTAAGGCGCGATCTTACTTCTTCTTGCCGGCGATCGGCTTGGCCTTGCCCTTGCGGGTGCGGGCGTTCGTGTGCGTGCGCTGGCCGCGGACCGGCAGGCCCTTGCGGTGACGCAGGCCGCGATAGCAGGCCAGGTCCATCAGGCGCTTGATGTTCATCGCGGTTTCGCGACGGAGATCGCCTTCCACGGTGTGTTCAGCATCGATCGTTTCACGGATCTGGAGCACTTCGGCGTCCGACAGATCCTGTACGCGGCGGCTGTGATCAATGCCCAGCTTGTCGGCGATCTGCTTCGCCTTGAACGGGCCGATACCGTGAATGTAAGTCAGCGCAACGATAACACGCTTGTTGGTGGGGATGTTGACCCCGGCAATACGAGCCACTTGTTTCTCCTGCTCCACAGGGGAGGAGCCGATCCGGCCGCAACCCCCATCTCATCGCGTTTCACCCGCTCAACGGCAAAAAGCCCGGACAGCGCAGTCTTGTTCGCGCTTGCCGGACGTCTCCCTGAAATCGAGTGAAAGGCGCGCTTAGGCGGATTCGCAAGCCGCGTCAACAGAAAGCTGCGCGCGCGGAACAGGGCATGACACGATCATGCCACCACGCGAAGATGCTGTGACAAGCATCATAGCCAAGACCGGGTCCGAGGTCAAAGGAAGCCGATCACCCTGCGGTCGCGCACCTCCGGTTCGGCCATGTGAGATCCCAATTTACAAGCTTTTACAATCACAAGGTCCGTTCCGGTTTATGATCCGGTCACCGTTCCCCGGGCGCGATTCGGAAGGCTGCACCGCTTCCGGCACGGCCCTTTTGCGTCGGAATGCGGTTTCGCGACGGCGCCCGTGACGGGGAACTGGAAAACGGAATACCGGTGGGAGGCATGACTTGATACGCGTTATCCTTATAGCCACCGCGCTGCTGCTCGCCGCCTGCAGCCTGTTCGGCGGGCCGGCTTCGGCCGATGTCGAGAAGGTAGCGCGTGAACAGATGGTCGCAGGCCTGCCGCCGTCGCTGGAAGCCCATGCCCGCGAAGCGCTGATCACGGCCGCGGCGCGCGCGACTGTCGCCTCCAGCGGCCCGTGCAACGCCGCCAACAGCCCGGACGGCGCCTATGCCTGCACCGTGCAGGTGACCTCCACCCCGCCCGGATCGATCGCGCCGATCACGCAGCAGTTCGTGGTTGTGCTCAAGAAGGGGCAGAGCGGCTGGGTTTCGGCTTCCTGACCACCACGCCTGTTTGACGCACCCATGGAAAGGCGGCATCGCCCGGCGACGCCGCCCGTTCCGCTTCAGACGACGCCGAACGCCAGCATCGCATCGGCCACTTTCTTGAAGCCGGCGATGTTCGCGCCCTTCACATAGTCGATATAGCCGCCGCCCTGATCGCCATAGGCAAGGCACGAGCTGTGGATACCGGCCATGATGTCCTTCAGCATCTGCTGCAGCTCATCTTCCTTCCACGCGCGGCGTTCCGAATTCTGGCTCATTTCCAGCCCCGAAACCGCCACGCCCCCCGCGTTGGACGCCTTGCCGGGGGCGTAGAGGATCTTCGCCGCCTTGAACACGTGCACGCCGTCAAGGTCGGTCGGCATGTTGGCGCCTTCCGACACGGCGCGGCACCCGTTGGCGATCAGCGTCTTCGCGTCCTCACCCAGCAGTTCGTTCTGCGTGGCGCAGGGCAGCGCGACGTCACACGGCACGCCCCACGGCGTCTTGCCTTCGTGGAACGTCGCGGCCGGGAACGCCTCCACATAGTCCTGGATGCGGCCCCGGCGGTGGGTCTTGTGCGTCTTGACCCAGTTGATCTTTTCCTGGGTGATCCCGTCCGGATCGTGGATGAAGCCGCCCGAATCCGACAGCGTCAGCACCTTGCCGCCCAGCTGGACGATCTTTTCCGCCGCATGGGTAGCGACATTGCCCGATCCCGAGATCACCGCCGTCTTGCCGACAAGGTCCTCGCCTTTCGTTGCCAGCATGTTGGCCAGGAAATAGACCGCGCCATAGCCCGTCGCCTCGGTGCGGATCAGCGATCCGCCCCATTCCAGCCCCTTGCCGGTCAGCACGCCGGTAAAGTTGTTGGTGATCCGCTTGTACTGGCCGAACATGAAACCGATCTCGCGGCCGCCCACGCCGATGTCGCCCGCCGGCACGTCCACGTCGGCGCCAATGTGGCGATAGAGCTCGGTCATGAAGCTCTGGCAGAAGCGCATGATCTCGCGCACGCTCTTGCCCTTGGGGTTGAAGTTCGATCCGCCCTTGCCGCCGCCCATCGGCAGCCTGGTCAGGGCATTCTTGAAGGTCTGCTCGAACGCCAGGAACTTCAGCACGGATTCGGTCACCGAAGGGTGAAAGCGGATGCCGCCCTTATAGGGGCCGATCGCGTTGTTGTTCTGCACGCGCCAGCCACGCTGGACGCGGATGTTGCCGTTGTCGTCTTCCCAGCAGACCCGGAACGAGACCACCCGGTCCGGCTCGGCGATCCGCCGCAGGATCTGCTGCGCGTGGTATTCTTCCTTGTCGGCGATGAAATCGAAAATGTCCTCCGCAACCTCCTGCACCGCCTGGACGAACTCCGGCTGGTACGGGTTGCGCTTCTTGACGCCTTCCATGAAGGTCGGCAGGTCAACATGATCGGAAACGGCCACGGTCTTCTCCCCTTGCGCCATGCCTGGTTGGCTGGCTTCGGAACACGCCTGCGGCCCGTGTCGCGCCTGCCCCGGTTCAGTCCGAGTCGCGCTTTTGTTTCCGGGACATTAGCCGTTTTTCGCGCGGGCAAAAGAGAGCGCGCGCACAGGCGGGTCAGTGCCGTGGCGGCGTGCCCTGCCGCTTCGGCGGCGCCTTCTTCAACGCGGCATCGAACGCCGCCCGGGCGGCATCGTTGGCCGCATCGTCTCCGCCCGGCGCTGCTGGCGCGGGCGCGGCGGACGCAGGCGCCGCAGCTGCCTTCGCGGGTTGCGCGGCGGGCGCCTTGCCGGGCTTGGGCGCAGCAGCAGCGGCAGGAGGAGCAGCAGCCGGGGCCGTCGATTTGGCAATATGCGCGGCCAGCAGCGAAATCTGCTCCGCCAGCATCCGGTCCACCGCCGGCGCGATCTGATCGACCTTGTAGCGCATGTACCCGCCGACAACGTATTCCCAGGTGATGTGCGTGCCCGTGTCGGTCGCGCGCAAGGCCAGGGTCAGCGTGCCGGTCAGCGCTTCCGACTGGAGCGGCCCCAGCGCGCCGCTCAGCCGCAGCACGCGGTTCGGCTCGACGTAGATCACGCGCATGTGCTGCACGCCGCCGGCCTGCTGCGTGGCCGGTGCGCCCTTGGGCGGAGGAAAACGCTCGCAGAAGCAGCCGCCCACGGTCGGGCTGAGCGAAAGGTTGGCCCCGCTGCCGGAAAAGGTGTGGGCCGAAGACCACCAGGCGCCGGGCGTGGTCATGGCGCGCCACGTTTCGGCCGGCGTGGCGGCGACGTCGGCCACTTCGCGGACCACGAAGCCGACATCGGACTGCGCCGTCACTTCGGCTGATGCGGGCGTGGCGATCGCACCCGCCAGCAAGGCGCCTACCAGAACCGTATTCCGCACAGGCGCCCCCTTGGCTTGACTCTCAGCCTAGTCCCGTCAGCGCCAGTCTATCCGTTCTTGAGAATCGCCTCAATAGCGGCGGTCACGGCGTCCATTTCGGCCATGCCGTCCACGCGCGAAACGATGCCGCGCGCCTCGTAGATCGGCAGGATCGGCGCGGTCTTGGCGCGGTATTCGGCCATGCGCGTGCGGACGGTTTCCTCGTTGTCGTCGGGGCGGCGCTTGAACTCGTGCCCGCCGCACTTGTCGCAGGTGCCGGCGACCTTGGGCTGCTCGAATTTGTCGTGATAGCCCTTGCCGCACGTCGCGCAGGTGTAGCGGCCGGTGATGCGCTCGACCAGCGCGTCCTCGTTCACTTCCAGTTCGATGACATGATCCAGCGCGCGGCCCCGGCTGGCGAGAATGGTGTCCAGCGATTCCGCCTGCGGCGCGGTGCGCGGATAGCCGTCGAAGATGGCGCCCTGCCCCGCCGGCATCGCGTCCAGCTCGTCCCCGATCAGTGCGGAGACGATCTCGTCGGACACCAGCTCGCCCGCTTCCATCACGGCCTTGGCCTTCAGCCCCACCGGCGTGCCGGCCTTGACCGCGGCGCGCAGCATGTCGCCGGTCGAAAGCTGCTTCATGCCATGGCGTTCGACCAAGCGCTGCGCTTGCGTGCCCTTGCCCGCTCCCGGCGGCCCCAGCAGGATGATGTTCACTTCGGCATTCCCCCTTTTCTGCACCTCTCCGAGCAGCCGAGGCTGCTCAGCGCAGGCGTCCCTTCAGCTTGGCCTTCTTGATCAGGTCGCCATACTGGTGCGCCAGCAGGTGCGACTGGATCTGCGTGATCGTGTCCACGGTCACGTTGACCACGATCAGCAGGCTCGTGCCGCCAAAGAACAACGTGCCCATGCCCGTTTCGGCCATGATGTATTCGGGCACAACACAGACGATAGTAATATAGGCAGCGCCCAGCACAGTGATGCGGGTCAGCACGTAATCGAGGTAGTTCGCGGTGTTCTTGCCCGGACGGATGCCGGGGATGAAGCCGCCGTTGCGCTTCAGGTTGTCGGCGGTTTCCTCGGGGTTGAACACCACGGCGGTGTAGAAGAAGCTGAAGGAGATGATGCCCAGCGCATAGAGCAGCATGTACAGCGGCTTGCCGTGGCCCAGGTACTGGTTCAGCGCGATCACCACCTTGCCCATCACCGAATCCGGCTTCAGCGCGTTGCCGGCGAACTGCGTGATGGTCAGCGGCAGCAGCAGCAGCGAGCTGGCGAAGATCGGCGGGATGACGCCGGCGGTGTTGATCTTCAGCGGCAGGTGACTGCGATCGGCATTCATCATGCCGCGCTGCGTCGCGCGCTTGGGATACTGGATCAACAGGCGCCGCGTCGCGCGCTCCATGAAGCAGATCATCACCACGAGCGCGAGGATCATGACGGTGACGCCCGCGATCACGAAGGGCGAGATCGAGCCGGTGCGCCCGCCTTCGAACAGGTTCGAGATGAACTTGGGCATCTGCGCGACGATGCCGGCCATGATGATCAGCGAAACACCGTTGCCGATCCCGCGCGAAGTGATCTGTTCGCCCAGCCACAGCAGGAACATCGTGCCGCCGATCAGGCTGACCACCGCGCCCACGCGGAACAGGTAGCCGGGGTTGACCACCGCCTGCAACCCGCTCGACGCGCCATAGGCTTCGAGGCCCGAGGCGAGGAACCAGCCCTGCACCGCCGTCAGGAACACCGCGCCATAGCGGGTGTACTGGTTCAGCTTCTTGCGCCCGCTTTCGCCTTCCTTCTTCAGCGCGGCCAGCGCCGGATGGAGCGACGCCGCCAGCTGCACCACGATCGAGGCGGTGATATAGGGCATCACCCCCAGCGCGATCAGGCTCATGCGCTGCAGCGAACCGCCCGAGAAGGCGTTGAAGATATCGAGGATGCCGCCCCGCGTCTGGTCGTAAAGCGATTCCAGGATCAGCGGGTTCACCCCCGGCAGCGGCACGAAGCTGAGGAAGCGGAAGACGATCAGCGCGCCGATCGTGAACCAGATGCGGTTCTTGAGCTCGGTCGCCTTCGAGAAGTTGGCCAGGTTGAGGTTGCTGGCAATGTTATCGGCGCGTGATGCCATTTCGGGTTTCAAGCCTCGCTGTGGCGCCGGACTGAAAAACCGGCCCGCTTCACCTTATGAGCAAGCCCATATAGTGCGGGCGCGGGGATGCAAGAACCCCCGCGCCCGGAACAAGCGATAAAATCAGGCGGCCGGAGCAGCCTTGACGATCACTTCGACCGAACCGCCGGCCTTTTCAACGGCTTCCTTGGCGCCCTTGCTGACACCGGCCACCTTGAAGCTGACCTTGGCCGAGAACTCGCCCTTGCCCAGCAGGCGCACGCCGTCCTTGCCGCCACGGGCCAGGCCGGCGCCCTTGAGCGCGGCGTGATCGACCACCGAACCGGCATCGAGCTTGCCCGCCTCGATCGCCTTCTGGATCAGGCCCAGGTTCACCTCGGCATAGTCCTTGGCGAAGATGTTGTTGAAGCCACGCTTCGGCAGGCGCATGTGCAGCGGCATCTGGCCGCCTTCGAAGCCGGCGATCGAAACGCCCGAACGCGCCTTGGCGCCCTTCTGGCCACGGCCGGCGGTCTTGCCCTTGCCCGAACCGATGCCGCGTCCGACGCGCATCCGGCCCTTGCGGGCGCCATTGTTGTCACGAAGATCGTTCAGCTTGGTCATGTCTTGCACTCGCTTTCGCTTTGAGTCGCGCTTGATGGAATGGGCGCGCATAGGCGAAGCGGCGGGGCTTGTCACCCCGCAAATCTGCTCCCCGGCTTGCCGCTGCAAACCATCAAGCGCGGAAAGCCCGCCCCGCTGCGACTAGCGCCGCCTACGCCGACGCAAGTCTCGCTCCCCTCCCGCTTGCGGGAGGGGTCGGGGGTGGGTCGCGCGCCACGACAAGATCGCCAAACAAAAAGCCCCGGCGTTTCCACCGGGGCTTCCTGATTGCGTTCGCCTGAACCCCTGGCTCAGTCGACCACTGCCACCATGTGCGGCAGCTTGGCCAGCGCGCCGCGGACTTCTGCGGTGTCTTCCACCTCGACCACGCGGTGCATCTTGCCGAGACCCAGACCGACCAGAATCTTCTTCTGGCTTTCCGGGCGGCGGATCGGCGAACCGATCTGCTTGATCTTGATCTTCGCCATGTCTCTTACTCCACGATGGCTTCGGCGGCGGCTTCCGCCTCCACCGCGCTGGCGCCACCGCGACCGAGCAGGTCGGCGACCTTCTTGCCACGACGCTGCGCGACCGACTTCGGCGAAGTCTGGTCGGTCAGCGCGTCGAAGGTGGCGCGGATCATGTTGTAGGGGTTCGAGGTGCCGACCGACTTGGTCACCACGTCGTGAACGCCCAGGCTTTCGAAGACAGCGCGCATCGGGCCGCCGGCGATGATGCCGGTACCGGCCGGAGCCGAACGGACGTTGACCTTGCCCGCGCCGAAACGGCCCTTGCCGTCATGGTGCAGGGTGCGGCCTTCCTTCAGCGGAACGCGGACCATCTTCTTCTTGGCGGAAGCGGTGGCCTTGGTGATGGCTTCGGGCACTTCGCGCGCCTTGCCATGACCGAAGCCGACACGGCCCTTGCCGTCGCCGACCACGACCAGCGCGGCGAAGCCGAAGCGCTTGCCGCCCTTCACGGTCTTGGAAACGCGGTTGATGTGGACGAGCTTTTCGATCAGCTCCTCGCCACCTTCTTCCTCGTTGTTGCCACGACCGCGACGGTCATCGCGACGGCCACGGCCGCCACGATCCCCGCGTTCGCCACGATCACCGCCACGACCACGGCCGCGACGACCTTCACGCTGCTCACCGGCGCCAGCGCCGGCTTCGACGGCGACGGCTGCGCCTTCCAGGTTGGTTTCGTCAGCCATGCTCAGAACTCCAGGCCGCCTTCGCGGGCAGCGTCAGCCAGCGCCTTGACGCGGCCATGGAACAGGAAGCCGCCGCGATCGAACACGACGGTGGTGATGCCGGCGGCCTTCGCCTTCTCGGCGATTTCCTTGCCGACCTTGGCTGCGGCATCGACGTTGGCGCCGATCGACTTCTCGCCCTTCACCAGCGTCGAAGCGGCGGCCAGCGTGCGGCCGGCGGCATCGTCGATGATCTGGGCGTAGATGTGGCGACCCGAGCGGTGCACCGAAAGGCGCGGACGCCCACCGGAGCGCGCCTTGAGCGCGGTGCGGACGCGGCGACGGCGGCGATCGAAGAGAGACAGCTTGGCCATTACTTCTTCTTCCCTTCCTTGCGGAAGATGTACTCGCCGCGGTACTTGATGCCCTTGCCCTTGTAGGGTTCGGGCTTGCGCCAGCGGCGGATCTCGGCGGCTACCTGGCCGACCTTCTGCTTGTCGATGCCCGAGATTTCGACCGTGGTGTTATCCGGGGTCTTGATCTCGATGCCTTCCGGCACGGCGAAATCGACATCGTGGCTGTAGCCGAGCTGCAGCTTCAGGTTCTTGCCCTGCGAGTTGGCGCGATAGCCGACACCGGTGATTTCCAGAACCTTGGTATAGCCCTGGGTCACACCCGTGACGAGGTTATCGACCAGCGTGCGCTGCATGCCCCAGAAGGCGCGCGCGTGCTTGGTGTCGTTCGCCGGCTTCACGATGATGGCATCGCCTTCCACCGTGTAGCTGATTTCGTCGCGCAGCGAGAGCGTGAGCGTGCCCTTGGGGCCTTTCACGGTCAGCACGCCGTCCGCGATGTTCGCGGTGACGCCACTCGGGATCGTCACCGGCCTTTTGCCGATGCGGCTCATCAGAACACCTCCGCCAGCACTTCGCCACCGACATTGGCAGCGCGCGCCTCGGCATCCGAGAGCACGCCCCGCGGCGTCGAGACGATGGTGATGCCAAGGCCGTTGCGCACCACCGGAAGTTCCTTGGAACCCGAATAGACGCGGCGGCCAGGCTTGGAGACACGGGCCACGTGCTTGATCGCGGGCTGGCCCTCGAAATACTTCAGCTCGATGCGAAGCTGCGGGTGCAGACCCGTGTTGTCTTCGCTGAAGCCACGGATGTAGCCTTCGCGCTGAAGAACCTCGAGCACGTGGGCGCGCAGCTTCGACGCGGGCGAAAGGACGGAATCCTTCTTCGCCTGCTGGCCGTTGCGGATGCGGGTGAGCATATCACCCAGGGGGTCGGTCAATGCCATCGGATGATCCTTACCAGCTCGACTTGGTCACGCCGGGGATAAGCCCCTTGTTGGCGAGGTCGCGCAGCTCGACGCGGCACAGGCCGAACTTGCGGTAGTAGCCACGCGGGCGGCCGGTGGTGTTGCAGCGATTGCGCACCCGGGTCGGGTTCGCGTTGCGCGGCAGTTCCGCCATCTTGAGGCGCGCGATCAGGCGCTCGGTTTCGTCGAGCGCTTCGTCGTCGGCCTGGGCCTTCAGCGCGGCATACTTGGCCGCATACTTCTGAACGAGCTTCTTGCGCTTCTCGTTCTTGTTGATCGAACTCAGTTTCGCCATGGACTTAAGCTCTTCCTAAATTCTGGCTCAGGCGGCCTGCTGCTGTTCAGCAGCTTCCTGCGGGAACGGGAAACCGAAAAGACGCAGCAGTTCGCGCGCTTCTTCGTCCGTCTTGGCGGTGGTGGTGACGATGATGTCCATGCCACGCACCTTCTCGATCTGATCGTAGCTGATCTCGGGGAAGATGATCTGCTCTTTCAGACCCATCGCGTAGTTGCCGCGACCGTCGAACGACTTCGGGTTCAGACCACGGAAGTCGCGGATACGGGGCATCGCGATGGTGACCAGGCGGTCGAGAAATTCGTACATGCGTTCGCGGCGCAGGGTAACCTTGCAACCGATCGGCATGCCTTCACGCAGCTTGAACTGCGCGATCGACTTCTTCGCCTTGGTGATCACGGGCTTCTGGCCGGCGATCAGCTCCATTTCCGCGGCGGCGGTCTGGACCTTCTTCTTGTCCTGGCTCGCTTCGCCGACGCCCATGTTGAGCGTGATCTTCTCGATCTTCGGGATTTCGAGCGCGTTCTTGTAGCCGAACTTCGCCTGCATCGCCTTGGCGATCTCGTCGGCGTACTTCGTCTTAAGGCGCGGAACGTACTTGTCAGCCATCGATCGTCTCCCCGGACTTCACGGCCACGCGGACCTTCTTGCCGTCCTTCGTTTCGAAACGAACGCGGGTCGGCTTGCCGTCCTTGTCGGCGATGGCAACCTTCGAGATGTGCATCGGCGCTTCACGGCGATCGATGCCACCCTGCGGGTTCTGCTGGCTCGGCTTGCGGTGACGCGCGGCGATGTTCACGCCGGCAACGACAATCTTGTCTTCCTTCGGGAGAACCTGGAGCACCGTACCGGTGCGGCCCTTGTCCTTGCCCGAACGGACGACGACGCTGTCACCCTTCTTGATCTTGGCGGCAGCCATTACAGCACCTCCGGAGCGAGCGAGATGATCTTCATGAAACCGCGGCCGCGCAGTTCGCGCACCACGGGGCCGAAGATACGCGTGCCGATCGGCTCTTCATTCTTGCCGACGAGCACGGCGGCGTTGCTGTCGAAGCGGATCACGCTGCCGTCGGGACGGCGCACGTCCTTCTTCGTGCGAACGATAACGGCGCGGTGCACGTCACCCTTCTTCACGCGGGCGCGCGGCTGCGCTTCCTTCACCGACACCACGATGATGTCGCCGACGCCGGCAAAACGGCGCTTCGACCCGCCCAGCACCTTGATGCACTGGACGCGCTTCGCGCCGCTGTTGTCCGCGACGTCGAGATTGGATTGCATCTGGATCATTGATCCGGTTCCTTCTCACTGGCTTGCCGGAACCAGTCCGGCAGTTCCAAAATTGTCGCTGCTCTTAGACGTCCGCTTCGACGGCGGTGCCCTTGCCGGCCTGGACCCGTTCGATAACCTTCCAGGTCTTCAGCTTGGAAACCGGCGCGGTCTCTTCGATCCGCACCGTTTCACCGGTCTTGTAGGCATTCGCCTCGTCATGGGCGTGATACTTCTTCGAGCGGCGGATGATCTTCCCGTAGAGCGGGTGCTTCACCTTGCGCTCGACCTTCACGACCACGGTCTTGTCGGTCTTGTCGGAGACCACGGTCCCGATAAGGATACGCTTGGGCATCGTGTGACTCCTTACGCCTTGGCAGCCTGAGAACGCTCAGTCTGCAGCGTCTTGATGCGAGCGATGTCGCGGCGCACTTCCTTGATGCGCGCCGGACGTTCGAGCTGGTTGGTCGCAGCCTGGAAGCGCAGGTTGAACTGCTCGCGCTTCAGTTCGGCAAGATCGGCCGAAAGCTGGTCATCGCTCTTGACGCGCAGGTCTTCGAACTTGGCCATTATTCGCCTCCCAGGTGCGAGGTGTCGCCAAGACGGGCGACGACCTTGGTCTTGATGGGCAGCTTCATCGCGGCGCGGCTGAACGCTTCCGCGGCGAGCGGACCGGCAACGCCGTCCAGTTCGAACAGGATGCGGCCCGGCTTGACGCGGGCTGCCCAGTATTCGACCGAACCCTTGCCCTTGCCCTGACGGACTTCGGCGGGCTTCTTCGACACCGGCACGTCGGGGAACACGCGGATCCACAGGCGTCCCTGACGCTTGATGTGGCGCGTGATCGCACGGCGGGCAGCTTCGATCTGGCGCGCGGTGACACGCTCCGGCTCCAGCGCCTTCAGGCCATAGGAGCCGAAGTTCAGGTCCGTACCGCCCTTGGCGTCGCCCTTGATCCGGCCCTTGAAGGCCTTGCGGAACTTGGTCTTCTTCGGTTGCAGCATGGTGCTTCTCTATCCTGAGCCTCAGCGCGCCGGGCGGACGCCGGAGGTTTGAGCCTCCATCATCAGCCGGTCCTGCGCCATCGGGTCGTGCCCCAGGATCTCGCCCTTGAAGATCCAGCACTTGATGCCGATCACGCCATAGGCGGTCAGGGCTTCGGCTTCGGCGTAGTCGATGTTCGCGCGCAGCGTGTGCAGCGGAACGCGACCTTCGCGGTACCATTCGACGCGGGCGATTTCCGCACCGCCGAGACGGCCGCCACACGTGATCTTGATGCCTTCGGCGCCAAGACGGAGGGCGGACTGCACGGCGCGCTTCATCGCGCGGCGGAAGGCGACGCGGCGGATGAGCTGGTCGGCAACACCCTGGGCGACGAGCTTGGCGTCGATTTCCGGCTTGCGGATTTCAACGATGTTCAGCTTCACGTCGCTGCCGGTCATCGTGGCCAGCTTCGAGCGCAGCTTCTCGATGTCCGCGCCCTTCTTGCCGATGATCACACCGGGACGGGCCGCATAGATCGACACGCGGCACAGCTTGGCCGGACGCTCGATAACCACCTTCGAAATCGCGGCCTGCGGCAGCGTTTCGACGATGAACTTGCGGATCTGAAGGTCTTCCTTGAGCAGCTGCTCGTAGTTGCGCCCTTCGGCGTACCAGCGGCTGTCCCAGGTGCGGTTGATCTGCAGGCGCAGACCGATGGGGTTGGTCTTGTGACCCATAATCAGGCCTCCTCGACTTCGCGGACAACGATCCGCAGCCGCGAGAACGGCTTGAGGATCCGGGTCGACTTGCCACGACCACGCGTGTGGAAGCGCTTCATCGTGATCGACTTGCCGACCGAGGCTTCCGCCACGACCAGCGCGTCAACGTCCAGGTTGTGGTTGTTTTCCGCGTTGGCGATCGCCGAAGCGAGAACCTTGCGCGCGTCAACCGCCATCGCCTTCTTNNGCCGAACCGCGGATCTGCGTGCCGACCGACAGCGCTTCCTTGTCGCCGACGCGACGGGGTGCCTTAGGCTTGCTCATCAGCGCTTGCCCTTCTTGTCAGCGGCGTGGCCGGGGAAGTTGCGCGTGGGCGCGAATTCGCCAAGCTTGTGGCCGACCATCTCTTCCGAGACGGAGACGGGGATGAACTTCTGGCCGTTGTAGACGTTGAACGTCAGGCCAACGAACTGCGGCAGGATCGTCGAACGCCGCGACCAGGTCTTGATCGGGCCGGCGCGGGTACCAGCGTCCTGAGCGGCTTCCGCCTTCTTCAGGAGATGCAGGTCGACGAAGGGGCCCTTCCAGACGGAACGTGCCATGGTCGATTACCTCTTCTTCTTCGCGTGGCGCGAACGGATGATGAACTTGTCCGTCTGCTTGTTGTGACGGGTGCGGGCGCCCTTGGTCGGCTTGCCCCACGGCGTCACGGGATGGCGGCCGCCCGAAGTCCGGCCTTCACCACCACCATGCGGGTGGTCGACCGGGTTCTTGGCGACACCGCGCGTCAGCGGACGCTTGCCCAGCCAGCGGTTGCGGCCGGCCTTGGCAAGGTTCTGGTTCGAGTTGTCGGGGTTCGACACCGCACCCACGGTGCCCATGCAGTCACCGCGCAGGTAGCGCTGCTCGCCCGAGTTCAGGCGGACGATGACCATGCCGCGGTCACGGCCGACGAGCTGCACATAGGTGCCCGCCGAACGCGCGATCTGGCCACCCTTGCCCGGCTTCATCTCCACGTTGTGGATGATGGTGCCGACCGGCATCTGCGACAGCAGCATGGCGTTGCCCGGCTTCACGTCGGTCTTTTCGCCGGCGACGACGACGTCACCAACGGCCAGACGCTGCGGCGCCAGGATATAAGCCTGCTCGCCGTCCTCGTACTTGACGAGAGCGATGAACGCGGTGCGGTTGGGGTCGTATTCCAGACGCTCGACGGTGGCCGGCATGTCCCACTTGCGACGCTTGAAGTCGATGTAGCGGTACTTCTGCTTGTGGCCGCCCGCGATGCCGCGCGAGGTCACATGACCCTTGTTGTTGCGGCCGCCGGTCTTGTTCTTGCCTTCGGTCAGCGCCTTGACGGGCTTGCCCTTCCACAGCGACGACTTGTCGACGAGGATCAGGCCGCGGCGCGCGGGGCTGGTCGGATTGTAGTTCTTGAGTGCCATGGTCGTGCGCGCCTCAGATACCGCTGGTCACGTCGATCGACTGGCCAGCAGCCAGCGTCACGACGGCCTTCTTGACGTCCGAACGGCGATAGGGCTTGCCCTTCCACCGCTTGGTCTTGCCCTTCTGGGTCAGGGTGTTCACACCCGTGACCTTCACGTTGAAGAGGGCTTCGACCGCCGCCTTGATCTCCGGCTTGGTCGCGGAATCCGCCACCTTGAAGACCACGGCGTTGTGCTCGCTGAGCAGCGTCGCCTTTTCGGTGATGTGGGGAGCCACGATCACGTCATAGTGACGCGTGTCGATTGCGTCCTTAGCCATTGAAACGCGCCTCCAGCTTTTCGACCGCGGCGCGCGTCAGCACCAGCGTATCATGCTTCAGGATGTCGTAGACATTGGCGCCGACGGCGGGGAGCACGTTCACGCCAACCAGGTTGGCCGAAGCGCGGGCGAAACCTTCGTTCACCTGCTCACCGTCGATCACCAGCACCTTCTTGCCGAAGCCCGCCTTGGCGAGCTGGCCAGCCAGCGCCTTGGTCTTGGCGTCCTTCAGCTCCAGGCTGTCGACGACCACCAGACCCTGTTGGGCCTTAGCGGAGAGCGCCATCTTGAGGCCGAGCGCGCGAACCTTCTTGTTCAGCGAGATATTGAACTCGCGAACGCGCGGGCCGTGCGCCTTGCCGCCGCCGATGAACACGGGCGCCTTGCGGTCGCCGTGACGGGCGGTGCCGCCGCCCTTCTGGCGGCCGAACTTCTTGCCGGTGCGGGCGACGTCGGAACGTTCGCGCGCCTTGCGGGCAATGCCGCGACGGTTTTCAAGCTGCCACGTCACGACGCGATGCAGGATGTCGGTGCGCGGCGCGATGCCGAACACGTCATCCGAAAGCTCGACGTCGCCAGCGGCGCTACCGTCCAGATTGAGGACCTGAACCTTCACGACTTAGCCCTCCTGGCCTTCGGTCGACTCGACCGCCGCGACGTCTGCCGCAGGCGTGTCGGCCGGAGCCGCATCGTTGTTGTTGGCGACCTGCTTGAGGCCGGCGGGGTACGGGGCTTCCGCGTGGCGATCGACCTTCACGGCGTCGCGGACGAGCAGCCAGCCGTTCTTCGCGCCCGGGACCGAGCCCTTGACGAAGATCAGCCCGCGTTCGTCGTCGGTGCGGACGACTTCGAGGTTCTGCTGGGTGCGCTGGCGATCGCCCATGTGGCCAGCCATCTTCTTGTTCTTGAAGACGCGGCCCGGATCCTGGCGGTTGCCGGTCGAACCGTGGGCACGGTGCGAGATCGAGACGCCGTGCGTCGCGCGCATACCGCCGAAACCCCAGCGCTTCATGGCGCCGGCAAAGCCCTTGCCCTGCGTGTGACCGGTGATGTCGACATACTGCCCGGCGACGAAGTGCGAAGCGGCGATGGTGGAGCCGACATCGAGCAGCGCGTCGTCAGCGACGCGGAACTCGGCGACCTGCATCTTCAGCTCGACTTCCGCCTTCGCGAAATGTTCGCGCTGCGGCTTGGCGACGTTCTTCTGCTTGGCCTGGCCTGCACCCAGCTGCAGCGCGACGTAACCGTCGCGGTCTGCGGTGCGGACCGAAACCACCTGGCAATTTTCAAGCGAAAGGACGGTGACCGGCACGTGCCGACCATCTTCCTGGAAAAGGCGGGTCATCCCGACCTTCTTCGCGATCACGCCGGTGCGCATGATCCAATACTCCATCACAGAGGCCTGCGAGGCCCATCCCCGCAGGCGTGTTCAGCCCGTATTGTGAAGCATGCCCCGTCCGGGCTGAGTGCCCCCGCATAACGGGAGCGAACGGGGGACGCTTGCCCGGCCAGTTGCCCCGAAGGACGAATGCCGGAGGTATCCCAAGAATGAAAAGCTTCAGCTTTTCGTTCGCTGCCCTCGCGAAAGCGAGGACCTCGGGCCGGTTTGAAGAACCTGAGAGGTTCGATCCGGCCTCTTGAGACCCCCGCTTGCGCGGGGGCTGAAACGCAAGCTGGCTTACGCCAGCTTGATCTCGACGTTGACGCCGGCCGCGAGGTCCAGCTTCATCAGCGCGTCGACAGTGGCCGCGTTGGGCTGCACGATGTCGAGCAGGCGCTTGTAGGTGCGGACCTCGAACTGCTCACGCGACTTCTTGTCGATGTGCGGTCCACGGTTGACGCAGAACTTCTCGATGCGCGTCGGCAGCGGAATGGGGCCCCGGATGAGAGCGCCGGTGCGGCGCGCGGTGTCCGCGATTTCTCCAGTGGCCTGGTCAAGTACGCGATGATCAAAGGCCTTGAGGCGAATGCGGATATTCTGGGCTTCCATGTCCGTTTACCGATGCGAAAGAGCAAAAACAAAACCGGCCATCCCACCCATCATCCCGAAGGAGAAAGCGGGCCGACCGATCAAAAAACCGGCCGGCGGGAGAGCGAATCTCCCGCCGGTGCGCGGCCTATATTACTTCGTGATCTTGCTGACAACCCCCGAACCGACGGTCCGGCCGCCTTCGCGGATGGCGAAGCGAAGACCTTCGTCCATGGCGATCGGCGCGATCAGCTTGACCGACAGCGTGATGTTGTCGCCCGGCATCACCATTTCGGTGCCTTCGGGAAGAACGACTTCACCCGTCACGTCGGTGGTGCGGAAGTAGA
>NZ_DDFB01000071.1:0-2533 GCF_002336885.1 Novosphingobium sp. UBA1939
GCGCACCGATTTCGAGAACGGCGGCTTGCCTCGCCACGAATGGGAGGAGCTGCTGACCGAGGCCACCCGCCGCGCCGACGCCGCCGGCCACTGGCGCTTTTCCGCGCCGAAGAAGTACGGCGGCAAGGACGGCTCCAACCTGTGGATGGCAGTCATCCGCGAACACTTCGCCGCCAAGGGGCTGGGCCTGCACAACGATCTCCAGAACGAACACTCGATCGTCGGCAATTTCCCGTTCGTCGCCATGTTCGAACACTTCGGCACGCCCGAACAGCAGCAGGAATTCATCTTCGGCGGGTTCGAACGCCGCCGCCGGGTGGCTTTCGGCCTGACCGAGCCGGAGCACGGTTCCGACGCCACCCACATGGAAACCCGCGCGGTGCGCGAAACGCGCGATGGCGTGCCCGGCTGGCGCATCGATGGCGAGAAGATGTGGACCACCGGGATGCACGTCGCCACGCATTGCGCCACGTTCGCGCGCACCAGCGGGCAGGACGGGGAAGCCAAGGGCATCACCTGCTTTCTCGTGCCCAATCCCGCCGACGGGCTGGTGATCGAGGAATACCTGTGGACCTTCAACATGCCCACGGATCATCCGCGCGTGTCGTTCACCAACGTCTGGGTGCCCGATAGCGCGGTGCTCGGGCCGGTCGACGGCGGTCTCGCCATCGCGCAGAGCTTCGTCCATCAGAACCGCATCCGCCAGGCCGCCTCCTCATTGGGCGCGGCCACGTTCTGCGTCGAGGAAGCGGTCCGCTACGCGCGCGAACGCAAGCCGTTCGGCGAGGATCTCGCCCGCAACCAGGCCATCCAGTTCCCGCTGGTGGAGCTTGCCACCCAGTGCGAGATGCTGCGCCTGCTGATCCGCAAGACCGCGTGGCAGATGGACCGGATGGAGCACCGCCAGATCGAGCGCGAGCTGTCCGACAAGGTCTCGATGTGCAACTACTGGGCGAACCGGCTGGTCTGCGAAGCGGCGGACCGCGCGATGCAGGTCCATGGCGGCATCGGCTATTCGCGGCACAAGCCGTTCGAGCACATCTTCCGCCACCACCGCCGCTATCGCATCACCGAAGGGGCCGAGGAAATCCAGATGCGCAAGGTGGGGGGCTACCTGTTCGGCTACATGGGGCCGCGCAAGAGCCAGTTCGCCTGAGGCCCCTCCATCACGCCGGGGTGGCGATCTCGCGCGGCTCTCCGGCGAACAGCCGCGCGATCACCGGCGCGATCGCGATGCGTTTCGCCCCGGCCGGGCGGTAGGCGGGCTTGGCCACATCATAGACCAGCGCGGTGCCGTCGGCGGTCCAGGCGCCGTCGAAGAACAGCGCCTGTTCGCGCTGGCGGCGCGGCAGCAGCGCGGCCGGGCGCGCCCAGTCGAGCATGGCGGCGCGGGCGCCCGGCGCATCGCCGGCCACGAAGCGGCGGACCCAACCAGCCCGCGCGATCGCCCCGGTGTTCCAGTGGAACGAAAGCGCGGCGCCCAGCTGCGGCTCGGTCAGCTCCAGCGCGCCGAACGCCGCCAGCACCGCCGGCAGGTATTTCGTCCGCAGCAACCACAGGAACACCGCCAGGCAATGGTCCAGCGGCTGCGGATTGTCCTTGTAGCGCGGAAAGACCGCGTGCCCCGAAGCCTGGGTGACCCCCACGCTCCAGGTCCACACGCCCACACTGTCACGATAGGCTTCGCGCGCCACGCCTTCGTGGGCGATCAGTTCAAGGACAATCCGGGGGGTCAGGTCGCGCATGGCTCGCTCCGCCAAAAGCCAGGCTCATGGCGCAGGACGGCCCATGTAGGACAGCGCAATTGCAACCCATCACGCCGCGCCCGAAAACGGGAACGGCCCGCCCCCCGGAAAGGGAGCGGGCCGTCCGCTATCCGTGCCCTGGCGTTACCCGCTCAGGCGAAGGCGGCCTTCAGGTCGTCCACCAGATCGAGCCGTTCCCACGGGAAGAAATCGCCCTCGGCCTTGCGCCCGAAGTGGCCATAGGCGGCGGTGGGCTGATAGATCGGCTTGTTGAGGCCCAGATGCGTGCGGATCGCGCGCGGAGTCAGACCGCCCAGCTTGGCGATGCCCTTGATCGCCTGTTCGATCCGGTCGTCGCCCACGGTGCCCGTGTCGTGCGTATCGACATAGAGCGAGAGCGGTTCGGACACGCCGATGGCATAGGCGATCTGGATCGTGCAGCGCGTGGCAAGGCCCGCCGCGACCACGTTCTTGGCAAGGTAGCGGGTGATGTAGGCCGCCGAACGGTCGACCTTGGTCGGGTCCTTGCCCGAGAACGCGCCGCCGCCGTGCGGGCTGGCGCCGCCATAGGTATCGACGATGATCTTGCGCCCGGTCAGGCCGGCATCGCCGTGCGGGCCACCCGTCACAAAGCGGCCAGTCGGGTTGACGTAATACTTTGTGCTGGCGTCGATCAGTTCGGCCGGCACAACCTTATGGAAGATGTCTTCGATCACGTCTTCGCGGATCTGCTCCTGGCTGACATCAGCGGCGTGCTGCGTGCTGATCAGCAGCGTGTCGACGCGCAC
>NZ_DDFB01000034.1:0-45184 GCF_002336885.1 Novosphingobium sp. UBA1939
CACAACTCCACAGGCGTCGAGCACGATACGCTCGAGGCGAGAGCCTGAGGAAACGGGTGCCGCTGCCCTTCCCCTTCACGCGCGCGGCCGTACTGGCGGCAAGCATCGCCGTGCTGGCAATTCCCGTCACGGCGGGATCGCAGCAGGCGGAAGGCGTGCTGACGATCGATGTCGGCAACGTGCGCGTCGCGCGCGGCACCGTGCATATCGACATCTGCCCGCAGGCGCAGTTCCTCAAGGACAACTGCCCTTGGGCGGCCGACGCCCCCGCGCAAGTGGGCGTGACCCGGCTGGTGGTGCGGCACCTGCCGCCGGGCCGCTATGCCGCGCAGGCCTTTCTTGACGAGAACAACAACAAGGAAGTCGATCGCGCGCTGTTCGGCATCCCGAAGGAAGGCGTCGGTTTCTCCAACGACGCCAAGATCGGCTTCGGTCCGCCGAAGTTCGCCGACGCGGTGTTCACCTTCAACGGCCCGTCGCAAGCGATCCGTTTCAATCTCCGCTATTTCCTAGGTGCCAAAGGCCCGCCGGCAAGACGCTGACCATGCGCCCTACCCCCACCTCCCTCGTTACGGCGAGCGTTCGCCGGCCCTGGCTCACGCTTGCGATCGGCCTCGTACTCGCGCTGGGCTCGCTGTTCGTCAACGCCCAGCGCATGGCGATGACCACCGACACCGCGGCGCTCATCTCGTCATCAGTGGAGTGGCGCCAGCAGGAACAGCGCATGGAAGCGGCGTTCCCGCAATTGCGCGACGCCATGCTGATCATCGTCGATGGCGACACGCCCGAGCGCGCCGAGGGCGCCACGGTGCAACTGGCGGCGAAGCTGGCGGAAGACAGCGCCCATTTCCGCCGCGTCACCCGGCCTGACGGCGGCGATTTCTTCGCCCGCGAAGGCCTGCTCTACGGTTCGACTGACGAAGTCCGTAGCGCCACCCGGGCGATGGTCGATGCCCAGCCCCTGCTCGGCCCGCTGGCCGCCGACCCCAGCCTGCGCGGCGTTTCGGGCGCGCTTTCGACCATGCTCGATGGCGTCGACGCCGGCGAAACCTCGCTCCCTCGCGTTAGCAAGCCGTTCAAGGCGCTGACTAGCGCGATCAACGGATCGCTCGACGGCAAGAAGCCCGGCTTTTCGTGGCAGAAGCTCTTTGCGGAGGATGGCAGCGCGGTCGCGCCCCCCACGCGCCGCCTGATCCTGGTGCAACCGGTGCTCGACCATTCCGCGCTGATGCCCGGCGAAGCGGCGAGCGCGGCGGTGCAATCCGCCGCCAAGGCGCTCTCGCTCGACTCGGCACATGGCGTTTCGGTCAAGCTCACCGGCGAAGTGCCGCTGGCGGACGAGGAGTTCGCCACGCTGCAGGAGAACATCGGGCTGGTCGCGATCGTCATGCTAGGGGCGATGCTGCTGACGCTGTGGCTGGCCACGCGCTCGGTCAAGCTGGTCGGCGCGATCATGATCACGATCATCGCCGGGCTTATCGTCACCACGGCGGTCGGCCTGCTGGCGATCGGGCGGTTCAACCTGATTTCGGTGGCCTTCATCCCGCTGTTTGTCGGGCTGGGCGTCGATTTCGGCATCCAGATCTGCGTGCGCTACAACGCGGAGCGCGCCGAAGGCGCCGAACCGGCCGCCGCGCTGCGCCAGGCCGCCGCCGCGCTCGCCGCGCCGCTAACGCTCGCGGCTGGCGCGATCTTCCTGGGCTTTGGCGCCTTCCTGCCCACCGCCTATGTCGGCATCGCCGAACTCGGCGTGATCGCGGGCCTTGGCATGGTGGTGGCGCTGCTGTTCAGCCTGACGCTGCTGCCGGCTCTGGTCCTGCTGCTGAAGCCCGGCAGCCCGCGCGGCGACGTAGGCTTTGCGCAGCTTGCCCCGGCCGATCGTTTCCTCGAACGGCGGCGCGGCGCGGTGCTGTGGGCGTTCACGCTCGCCATGGCCGCCAGCATCGCGACGCTGCCGTGGGTGGCGTTCGACTTCAATCCGCTGCACCTGCGCGATCCCGAAGCCCCCGCCATGCGCGCACTGGGTGACCTGACGCGCGATCCGGACCGGACGCCCAACACCATCGACGTGCTGGCGCGCAACGCAGACGAAGCACGCCAACTTACGCAGAAGCTGGCCAAGCTGCCCGAAGTGGCCCGCGTGATCTCGGTCGACAGCTTCGTGCCGGAGGATCAGGCACCCAAGCTGGCGCTGGTGCAGGATGCCTCGACGCTGCTCGATCTTACGCTCAACCCCTTCGACATCACCCCACCTCCGGGCGATGCCGAGATGCAGGCGGCCGTCTCGGCCACCGCGCAACGCTTGCAGACCGTTGCCGCCAAACATCCCGGCGCCGAGGGAGCGGACGCCCGCGCACTGGCCACGGCGTTCGATCGGCTGACCAAGGCCACGCCGGCGCAGCGCGAACAGGTCAACGCCATGCTGTCGCAACCGCTCGGCGTGATGCTCGACCAGATGCGCCTGGCATTGCAGGCGGCTCCCGTCGACCGGGCCAGCCTTCCCGCAGAGATCACGCGCGACTGGATCGCACCCGATGGCCGCGTGCGCCTGCAGGTATTCCCCAGCGGCAATGCCAACGACAACCGCGTGATCCACCGCTTCCGCGATGCGGTGGCAGCGGTGACGCCGGCAATCTCGGGCCTGCCGGTGGCAACGCAGGCCGCCGCCTCGACTGTGGCCGGCGCGTTCGTGCAGGCCGGCGTGATCGCGTTCCTGCTGGTCAGCGTGCTGCTGTTCCTCGTGCTGCGTGACGCAAAGGAAGTGGCCTTCACGCTGGCGCCCGTGGTGCTGTCGATCTTCCTGACGCTGGGCAGCTGCGTGGTGATCGGCCAGCCGATCAACTTCGCCAACATCATCGCCTTCCCGTTGCTGTTCGGCGTGGGCGTGGCGTTCCACATCTATTTCGTGATGGCCTGGCGCGATGGCGCGACCGGGCTGCTGCAATCGAGCCTGGCTCGCGCCGTGCTGTTCAGTGCCTTCGCCACCGGCACCGCGTTCGGCAGCCTGTGGCTGTCGCACCACCCCGGCACGGCGAGCATGGGCAAGATCCTGATGATCTCGCTGATCTGGACGCTGATCTGCGCGCTGGTATTCGAACCGGCGCTGCTCGGCCCGCCTCGCGCGAAAGCCCAACCGCGCGCAAAAGCGAAGCGCGGTTAAGGCTGCGGCGCGGGCGTCGCTTCCGGATCGTCCAGCGGATCGCGTAACTCGGGCGCGTCGGACTGAGGCGCCGGCGGTTCGGGCTGCGTGCCGGTCAGTTCCGGATCGTTCAGCGGATCGGTCAGTTCCGGCGCGGCCTGCTGGGGAGCGGTTGCGGCATGCCCCTTGGCTTCCTCGACCTCGGCCGCGCGATTCTGGAGATAGACCGAACGCAGGGTGGCATAGGGATCGACCGCGCCATCGAACAGCGCGCGCAAATCCGCGTCCGATTCGGCGCGCAGGTCCAGCCCGCCAATGCCGCCGGTGATCAGCTGGTATTCCATCGAATTGAACGGCTTGCCCGCGACCAGCGGCAGGAGCGCATCGTCGGCCGAATTGCCCAGCAGGTCGCGCAGCGTGGTGGGGCCGATGAACGGCAGGAAGATGTATGGCCCCGGCCCCACGCCATAGAACGCCAGCGTCGTGCCGAATCCGTTGGGGCGATGCGGCAGCTTGAAGTCCTTGGTCTTGGCCACATCGAACAGCCCGCCAACGCCGAATGTCGAATTGACCACGAACCGGCCGAGCGTTTCAACCGCCTTGCCCGGTTTGCCCTGAAGCAGGAAGTTCACGAAGATGAAGGGTTCGGTAAGATTGCTGAGCGCGTTGCGCAGGCCCGAACGCAAGGGCCGGGGCACCACCTGCTTGTAGCCCATCGCCGCGGGGCGGAAGACGGCGTGATCGATCCCCTGGTGAATGCCGAACATCGTCCGGTTGAAGCCTTCGAGCGGATCGCCCTTGGCGTGATGGTGGCGTTCTTCAGCGGGTTGCGTCGCCGGGACCGTCGCATCCTGCCGCTGTGCGGGAGACGCGAGAACCACGGGAGACGCAGACACCGGGTCCGCCGCGCCCGATACCACCGGGCCGGCAATCGCCTGCTGCGGCACCGGCATCGCCGGCTCGGCCGTAACCGGCGCGAATGCCAGCGCCGCGGGAACAAGCAATGGCGAGATCAACTATTTATCACCTCTGGCAGCGATCGCATCCATGTGCGCGACCAGCGAACGCGCGCCCCCGCGTTGCAGGATGGAGGCAAAATCGGAACGTCGCGTCGCGATCTGGCTGATTGCATTGCGATAGAAAACATCGACGATCCTCCAGCTACCGCCATTCTGCCGCAGCCTGTAGCTGATCGCGACCGGCGCCTGCTTCGGCACATTCAGCGTCGTCCGCACCAGCTTGTCGGTGCCTCGCACCTGAACATTGGGATCGATGGTGAAGCTTTCCCCGGACCAGCTATCGAAATTGCGGGCATATTGGGCCACGGTCATGCGCCGGAACGCCGCCGTCAGCGCCTGCTGGTCGGCCGGCGCGATGGTGGTCCAGGCCGGGCCGACCGAAAGGCGGGTCATCAGCGGAAGGTCGAAGGTCCGGTCCACGACCGGGCCGATTGCCGCCGATCGTGACGAAATGGTGCCGCCGGCGCGCATGATTCTGATCAGTCCGTCGTTAAGCTGCTGCACGGTGGCGCGCGCCGGATCGACGGACTGGGCCGAAGCCATGGCCGGCAACAAAGGCGCGATAACCAGCGCAGCAAGGATCGGACGATGCATTTTGAACTCCTGATATTCCGGTTCGCTTATCGCGTCAGCGCGGCAGCCGTCTACCGCGAACGCACAAAGGCGGTACCTTTCTGCGCAAGAACGCTCTATGAACGGTTCGGGACCACTTTCGCGAGCTGCACCTAAGCATTATCATGTTAGCAGCCGCACAATGAATAAGGCTTTTCCGGATAATCGAATGCCAGGTCCCGTCCATTCGCTGAATATCATTCTCGCCAATCCCCGCGGCTTCTGCGCCGGGGTAACGCGCGCCATCGACATCGTGGAGAAAAGCCTCGAACGCTTCGGCGCGCCCGTCTATGTGCGGCACGAAATCGTTCACAACAAGCACGTGGTCGAACAGCTCAAGGCCAAGGGCGCGGTCTTTGTCGACGAACTGTCGGATATTCCGGCGGGCGCGATGACGATTTTCAGCGCCCACGGCGTCGCCCGCACGGTGGAGGAAGAGGCAAAGATCCGGCAGTTGCCCGTGATCGATGCCACCTGCCCGCTGGTGACCAAGGTCCATAGTCAGGGGCGGCGCTATGCGCGGGCCGGGCGGACGCTGGTGCTGATCGGCCATGCCGGGCACGCCGAAGTGATCGGCACGATCGGGCAGATCGATTCGCCAGTCCATCTCGTGTCGACCGCGGACGACGTCACCGCGCTGCCGATCGCCCAGGATCAGCCGATCGCCTATATCACCCAGACGACGCTCAGCGTGGACGATACGCGCACCGTCATCGCTGCGCTGCACCAGCGTTTCAGCGATGTCGCCGGGCCGGATGTGGACGACATCTGCTACGCCACGCAGAACCGGCAGACCGCCGTGCGGAAACTGGCCACGCTCAGCGACGTGCTGATCGTGGTCGGCGCGCGCAACAGCTCCAATTCCTCGCGTTTGCGGGAGATCGGTGCCGAACTCGGCGTGCGGAGCTACCTTGTCGACAACGGCGACGATATCGATCCGGCATGGCTGGAAGGTGTCGGCACCGTTGGCGTCACCGCCGGCGCTTCGGCCCCGGATGTACTGGTGGACAGCGTGATCACCGCCCTTGGCCGGTTGCGCCCCGTCACCGTCTCGCAACTCGATGGCGTAAGGGAAGACATTGAGTTCAGTCTGCCTTCTGCGCTACGACGTCCCGCGCCCGCGATCCCCAGGGCCGCTGAATAGGAATATTGATGAGCCTTCCGCTCTCCCAGGTCGCCCGTATCGGCGCCTATACGCTTCGCCAGCACATCAAGGGTGGCAAATACCCCCTGGTTCTCATGCTGGAACCGCTGTTCCGCTGCAATCTCGCCTGCCCGGGCTGCGGCAAGATCGATTACCCTGACGCCATCCTCAACCAGCGGCTCAGCTTCGAGCAGTGCATGGAAGCGATCGAGGAATGCGGCGCGCCGGCCGTGTCGATCGCCGGGGGCGAACCCCTTTTGCATCGCGACATGCCGCGCATCGTCGAAGGCTATATCGCGCGCAAGAAGTTCGTGATTCTCTGCACCAACGCGCTGCTGCTCAAGAAGAAGATCGACGACTACAAGCCGTCCCCGTTCTTCACCTGGTCGATTCACCTCGATGGCGACAAGCAGATGCACGACCACGCGGTCGATCTGCCCGGCACCTACGAGGTCGCGCTGGAAGCGATCGAGTTGGCCAAGTCCAGGGGCTTCCGCGTCCAGGTCAACTGCACCGTGTTCGATGGCGCCGATCCGGATCGCCTGGCCGCCTTCTTCGACGAGATGAAGAGCCGCGACGTGGAGATCACGGTTTCGCCGGGCTACGCCTATGAACGCGCGGCCAACCAGGAGCACTTCCTCAACCGCGAACGCACCAAGCAGTTCTTCCGCGACGTGTTCAGCCGGGGCAACAAGGGCAAGAACTGGGCCTTCACCAATTCGCCGCTGTTCCTCGATTTCCTGGCCGGCAACCAGACTTACGAATGCACGCCGTGGTCGATGCCGCTGCGCACCGTGTTCGGCTGGCAGAAGCCCTGCTACCTGCTGGGCGAAGGCTATGTCGACAGCTTCCGCGAACTGATGGAAGGCACCGACTGGGAAAAGTACGGCGTCGGCAAGTACGAGAAGTGCTCGAACTGCATGACGCATTGCGGCTTCGAAGGCACCGCCGCCACCGACGCGATCCGCCATCCGCTGAAGATGATGCAGGTCGCGCGCAAGGGCGTGAAGACCGATGGGCCGATGGCTCCTGAAGTCGATCTCTCGAAGGCGCGCCCCGCCGACGACGTCTATTCAAGCCACGTCGAGCGCGAACTCGCCAAGATCAAGGCCGAAAACCCCGCCGCGGCCAAGCGCGTGGTGAACGCGGCCTAGCGTCCGGAACGCCAGCCCGGCGTGGCGGCTCGTGCGGATCAGCGCGGGCAATTGCGCCGGGTTCCGGGCGAGCGAGGCCAGCACCGCGCCCAGCGCCACGCTCCCATCGGGCTTCATGCCGATTTGCGCCGCCGGCGGCAGCGCTTCGTGGGCGCTATCGGAAATGACCCGCACCGCCGCAAACGGCAGGCCACGTCGCGCCGCCACGCGCGCGGCGACATGGCTTTCCATATCGACGGCCAGCGCGCCGGTTTCGGCCCGCAAGGCCCGTTTGCCCGCCACCGTCGGCGTCATGACGTCACGCCCGGCGACCGCGCCCACGACCGCTTCCGGCAGGATCGCGCGCAGTTTTTCGACCACCGCCGCATCGCCATCGAGCACGACGTCCCCAACCTTCAAAGCTGGATCGAGCGCTCCGGCGATGCCGCTGGACAGGATCACGGCGGGGAACAACTCCGCCCTATCGTCCAGTTCGCGCTCCAGACGGACGACATCCCCGCCGCCGGCAATGATGTGAAACGCCCCGCCGCGCCGGATCAGGTCCGCTTCGCGCTTCAGGCCACAGGCGACGATCCAGTTCACCGCAGCTCGGTCACATGCCGAACGCCACCTGCCGCGTGTTCGACCGCTTGAGGTTGCGATAGCGCGCCACGGCCCACAGCGGGAAATACTTCGGGTATCCGTGATAGCGCAGGTAGAACACGCGCGGGAAACCGCCGCCGGTGTAGTATTCCTGCCCCCACAGGCCATCGGCCTCCTGGTTTGCGACAAGCCAGTCCACGCCGCGTTCAACGGCTTCCGAATCGGCCTCGCCCGCCGCCATCAGGCCCAGCAGCGCCCAGGCGGTCTGCGAAGCGGTGGACGGCGCGGGAACATGGCCCTTGCGATCGAGCGCATAGCTGTCGCAATCCTCGCCCCAGCCGCCGTCCGGATTCTGGATCGCCTTGAGCCAGCCGACCGCCCGCGCCACCGCCGGGTCGTCCGCCGGCAGTCCCGCCGCGTTGAGCGCGCACAGCACCGACCACGTGCCGTAGATATAGTTCACGCCCCAGCGGCCGAACCAGCTGCCCTCCGGCTCCTGCTCCTTGCGCAGATAGGCGATCGCGGCAGCCATGCGCGGGCTGTCCAGCCCCTCGCCCAGTTGCGCCAGCATCGAGACGCAGCGCGCCGAAACGTCGGCCGTGGGCGGATCGAGCAAGGCGCCATGGTCCGCGAAGGGCAGGTTGTTGAGGTAATCGTAGTCGTTGTCCGCGTCGAACGCGCCCCAGCCGCCGTTCCTCGATTGCAGGCCGACGGTCCATTCCACGCCGCGATCGATCGGCATTCGGTCCGCCACCTGCGCGCGGTCCATCGCCATCACCACCACGGCCGTATCGTCGAGGTCGGGATAGTGCGCGTTGTTGTACTGGAACGCCCACCCGCCAGGCCGCACGCCGGGGCGCTCCTCCGCCCAGTCGCCTTCCACGTCGAGCACTTGCCGAGGCTTGAGCCAGTCGAGCGCCGCTTCCGCGCGCGCCACGTTGTCTGCCCCGCCCGCTTCCAGCATTGCATGCGCGGCCAGCGCGGTATCCCACACCGGGGAAACGCAGGGCTGGCAATAGGCTTCGTCCTCATGGATCACGAGCAGGTTCTCGACCGACTGGCGGGCGATGGCCCGCGCCGGGTGATCCTCGGGATAGCCCAGCACGTCGTACATCATCACGCTGTTGGCCATGGCGGGGTAGATCGCGCCCAGCCCGTCCTCGCCGTTGAGCCGCTCGGTCACCCACGCTGCGCACGTATCGATCGCGCGCTGGTGCAGCGTTCTGGGCCAACGCCCCTCGGCCACCTTCAATACCTTGTCGAGCGCGTTGAAGCTCTTGGTCCACACCCACTTGGGGTCCGCCGCCTGCGTCTTCCGGTCGATCGGCCGGCGCGTGTAGAGTTCGTCCACCTTGATGCCCCTGGCGTTGCGCGCCACCGGCTTCTTCGCGCACAGCACCAGCAGGGGCACGACCACCGTGCGCGCCCAGTACGACATCTTGGACAGATGGATCGGGAACCAGCGCGGCAGCAGGATCAGTTCGGGCGGCATCGTCGGCACGACCGACCACGGCCCGGCATCGAACAGGGCCAGCTGGATGCGCGTGAAGACGTTGACCGCCTCCGCCCCGCCGGCCTTATGCACAGCCTCGCGCGCCCGCACCATGTGCGGCGCAGCGGGATCGTCGCCGATCATCTTGAGCGCGTAATAGGCCTTCACCGTGGCGCTGACATCGAACGCGCCCTTGTGGAACAGGCCCCAGCCGTGATGCTCGGCGGACTGGGTCCGCCGCAGATAGCGGCCGATCTTCGCTTCCAGCTCCTCCGCGACCGGCTCGCCGAGGTAGTGCCGGAGCAGGACGTATTCGGCCGGAATGGTGCAATCGGCTTCCAGCTCGAACACCCAGTGGCCATCGGCGCGCTGCGCACCGGACAGCGCCGAAGCGGCACGGTCCACCGCCGCGTCAACGGCCGCGAGCGGATCGGTCATTGTCGAAAGCGTTGCCATGGGCGTCCTCTTAACGTTGCGCGGCAGCAACCGCCAGCCGTGCGGCGGTCTCGCCGGATCGCAAAGCGCCCTCGATCGTCGCGGGCAGGCCGGTCTGCGTCCAGTCACCGGCCAGGAACAGGTTGGTCCAGCGGGTCCGCGCCGGAGGACGCTTGGCGTCCTGCGCGGGCGTGGCGGAAAAGGTCGCGCGCTTTTCCTTGACGATCTGCCATTTCGGCAAGGGCGCGGCAAAGCCATAGGCGCGCTGGATCTCGTCCCAGAAGCGCCGGGCCAGAGCCTCGCGATCCTCGTCGACGATGGCGTCGGCGGCCGAAACGGTCACCGAAATGCGATCGGGGAAGGCGAACAGCCACTGCGCCGTCGCGCCCAGCACGCCCAGCATCGGCGGCGCGCCCGGCGGCGGCGGCAAGGCGAAATGCGCGTTGACGATCGCGTGGAAGGCATCGGGCGCGTCGATCCCGGGCAGCAGCGCCCGCGCCACCCAGGGCGGCACGGCGAGCACCACGGTTTCATCCTCGCCGACCGCTTCCGGCCCGTTGCCCCAGTCGAGCGCGACGACACGGTCGCCCTCCGTCACGATGGCCCGCAACCGGCGCCCCAGCGCAACCGGCGCGCCGCGCGCGGCCAGCCACGCCGTCGCCGGATCGATGAACGCCGCCGCCAGGGTCGGTTCTGCGATGCGCGGCAGGCTGGCCCTGCCCCCCCGTGCCAGCGATTCGCGCACCACGCCGGCGGTCAGCCGCGCCGATCCGATCGCGGGATCGGTGTTGAGCACCGCCAGCAGCACCGGTTCGAGCAGGCGCTCCCACAAGGCGCCGCTGACCGGCACGCGCTCACCCACCGTCTGCTCCGCCTTGCCCGAAAGGAGGCGGGCAAGCGCGAGATAATCGGACGGCCCCGTCCCCGGCACGCGCCGGTTCTTGGCCAGCACCCACCACGGCATCGCACCATCGTTGATGCGGATCGTCCAGCGCTCGCCCGTGGCAAGGTCCGCGAAGGCGAAATCCGCCTGCGCCGGCCCGGCCAGCGGCTCGCGCGCACCGACCGTCGCCCGGAACCGCGCGACCGCGGTGTTGCCGGCAAGGACAAGGTGGTTGCCGTTGTCGATCGTCAGCCCCAGCTGCGGATCGTGATAGGACCGGCAGCGCCCGCCGGCCTGCGCCGCCGAATCCGCGATGCGCACGGCAAAGCCGGCTTCCGCCAGCCGCACGGCGGCGGACAGGCCCGCCAGCCCTGCCCCGGCGACGATCGCCTTGCGCGCGCTCATCCTGTCACCAGCAGGCGCAGCACCGTCCAGATGACCGCCAGCTTGTTGGTCCGCACGCGCCGGCGCGGCGGTGCCCAGCCCACGCGCTCCATCCGCCGCAGCACGCCCGCATAGGCGTGTTCCATCAGACGCGGCGCGATCAGGTGCCCTTTCGGCCTGGTCGCCAGCAGGGCCGCCGCCTCGCGGTAATGCCGGTGCGCCCGCGCCGCCACGCGCCGCGCCGCTGCGTCCATGCGCGGATCTGCGGCGACCTGCAGGGGCGTTTCGGGCACGATCCCCGCTTCGGCCAGCGCTTCGGCGGGAATATAGACGCGGCCGATTGCCGCATCCTCGTCGATATCGCGCAAGATGTTGGTCAGTTGCAGCGCCCGGCCAAGATGGTGCGCCAGCACCACGCCAGGTTCGCGCTCCATGCCGAAAATATGGACCGAGAGCCGCCCCACCGCCGACGCCACCTGGTCGCAATAAAGATCAAGCTCGGCTTCCGTCGGCCAGCGGACATCGTGATCGACATCGGTCGCCATGCCGTCGATCACCGCCTCGAAGTCCGCCCGCTCCAGCGCAAAGCGCCGCACCGGTTCGGCCAGGAACGCCGCCTGCCCGGCATCGCCGCCGGCATAGAGCGCGTCGAGATCGTGCCGCCACCGGTCGAGCTGCGCCCGGCGCGTGGTCCGGTCACCCTGCTGGTCGTCGGCGATGTCGTCCACGATCCGGCAGAAGTCATAGACCGCGTACATCGCCTCGCGCTCGGCCTTGGGCAGCACGCGCATCCCGGCGTAGAACGAACTGCGCGCGGCGGCAGGCGCGCCAGGCACGGTATTGACGGCGCTATCGCTCATGCCACCCGCCGGAACAGCGTGGGGATCGCCGCGCCCAGCGCCATGAACAGCGCTTCGGCCTTGCCGTGGTGGACGCGCTCGCTCAGCGGATCGCGCTGTTCGAGACGATCACAAAGATCACGCGCAAGCCTATGAATGACGGCCACTTCCGCCGCCAGCCGGCGATCTCGGATCATTGCGGAAAAGCCCGCCGCCTCGTCGAGCAGCCCGCGCGTGCGCCGCGCTAGCCCGGCGATGATCGCCCGCAGTTCCGCAGTGGCCCGGTCTGCCGCCAGATCCTCGACCCTCAGACCGGTGTCGAGCGGGATATAGACCCGGTTGATCGTGCGGTAATCCTTCCCGCAATCCTGCAGGTGGTTGACGATCTGCAAGGCCGCGCACAGCGCGTCATTGGCCGCCCATGTCGCCCGGCTTTCGCCATGCACGTCGAGCACGAAGCGCCCGACAGGCATCGCCGAATAGCGGCAATAGCCGATCAGATCGTCCCAGTCGGCATAGCGGTTGACCGTCACGTCGCGTTCGAAGGCGTTGAGCAGATCGTGCGCGTTGACCGGGTCGATCGACCGCTCCGCCATCACCGCGCGCAGCGCCATGGCTTCGGGCGCACCCTCCCCGTCCAGCCCGGCGCGTAGCCGCGCCAGCCGCGCCAGCTTCTCGTCGGCGCTCGCCGTCGGATGATCGGCCACGTCGTCCGCCGCGCGCGCGAAGCGGTAATATGCCATCACCGGCGGGCGGTATTCCGGTTTGATGAGCAAGCTGGCGACGGGAAAGTTCTCGTCGCGATGCCCCTTGCCCGAAGCGAGGCCGGTGTTGTCCATCACGTTCCCGTAGCGGCCTGAGCGCGCCCTTTCCACATTCCACCACGCCCCCGGCCATGCTGCCAGGCCGAAAGCACCGTGCAGCCCGCGTAAAATGCCGCGATCACCGGCAAGGCAAGCCCCCACAGCGGGCTGCGCCGGTAGAAGCGGAGCATCGGCTGGAACGACAGCGCCATCAATCCCCACGCCGCCAAACCCAGTCCGCGCGGCAGGCCATGCCCGAACAGCGCCAAGGCCGGCGGCACGCCATAGACCAGCGCCAGCCCGACAATGGTGCCCGCCAGCAGCACCGGCGAATAGTGCAGTTGCGCGTAGGCGGAGCGCGAGATCATCGCCGCGATCGGCTCGAACCCGTCATAGGGGCGAATGCTGCGCGAGCGATCAGTCAGCCCCAGCCAGACCGGCCCCTGCTTCTTGAGCAGCGCGCCCAGCGTGCAATCGTCGATCAGCGCGCCCCGGATCGCGGCGATTCCGCCCGCGGCCTCCAAGGCCTCACGCCGCACCAGCATGCAGCCGCCCGCCGCGGCGCCCTGCCCGGTCGGCCGGTTCACGCGGCCAAAGGGATAGAGCATCTGGAAGAAGAACACGAAGGCCGGCACCAGCATCCGCTCGGCAAGGCCTTCGCAGCGCAGCTTGGCCATCAGCGTCACCAGCGCCAGCCGCCCCGCTTCGCCGCGCGTCACCAGCATCCGCAGGGTATCGGGCGCGTGTTCGATATCGGCATCGGTCAGCCAGAGATAGGCGGGGGAGGCCCCGGCGCGCGCCGCGCCCTGCGATACGGCCCAGAGCTTGCCGGTCCAGCCTTTCGCCAGCGGCGCGCCGGTCAGCACCTCCAGCCGGTCGGAACCCAGCGCGCGGGCGATATCGCCGGTGCCGTCGCTGCTCGAATCGTCGACCAGGATCACGCGGAAACGCCCCGGATAGTCCTGCGCTACCAGACTGCCGATCGACCGGGCGATCACGTCCGCCTCGTCCCGCGCGGGCACCACGGCGACGACATCGGGCCACACCGCCGGTTCCGCCGGCATCCCCAGCGTATCGCGTTCGCGCGTGAGCCAGAAGCCATGGTGCGCGAAGATCAGGCCCAGCCAGATCGCCAGCGACAGGCCGCCCAGGATCAATTCGGTCATCGGATCATGCCCGCCTGCCGGAACCATGCGATCGCGTCGCCGATCGCGCCCTGCCATGGCCGCGCGCTATAGCCGAGTTCGGCCTCTGCCTTGGCCGACGAAAAGAACATCCGGTAGCGCGACATGCGCAGCGAATCGAGCGTCAGGAACGGGTCGGAGCGCCCGGTCAGGCGACACAACGCCTCGTTCGCCCAGGCCAGCGGATAGAGCGGCCCGCGCGGCAGGCGGACCTTCGGAGCCTTGCGGCCCACCTGCCGGGCGATCTCCGCCAGCATGTCGCCCAGCATCACGTCCTCGCCGCCCAGGATATAGCGTTCCCCGATCCGCCCCCTGGCCAGCGCCAGAAGATGCCCCGCCGCCACGTCATCGACATGGACCAGGTTCAGCCCGGAATCGACGAACGCCGGCATCTTGCCGTTGGCGGCCTCCACGATCACGCGGCCGGTGGGCGTGGGCTTGACGTCGCGCGGACCGATCGGCGTCGATGGCTGGACGATCACAGCGGGCAGCCCTTCCTCGGCCACCATGCGTTCGACCAGCCGTTCGGCCACGACCTTGCTGCGCTTGTAGGCACCCACGGCTTCGTCGGGCGCGGCGGCGTTGCGTTCGTCCACCGGGCCATCATGCGACGGCTTCAGCGTGGCCACGCTGCTGGTATAGACGATCCGGCCGACCCCCGCCGCCTGCGCCGCGCGCATCACGGTGTCGGTGCTGTTGAGGTTGTTGCGGACGATTTCCTCGGGATCGGGCGCCCAAAGGCGGTAATCGGCGGCCACATGAAACAGCGTGCCCGCGCCGGTCAGCGCGCGCGCCATGCTGGCTGCGTCCCGCGCATCGCCTTCCACCAGTTCGCCCGGAAAATCCGCGAGGTTGGCGCGGGGGCTGGTGGCGCGGACGAGGCCCCGCACCTGCCAGCCCTCCGCCGCGAGCGCGCGCGCCACGGCCGAGCCGACAAATCCCGAGACGCCGGTTACCAGAACCAGACCGCGTGAATCGCTCATGGCTTCGCCCACCATGGCATCGTCCGTATCTCGCTCGCTGCAAGCATGGCCCCTCCATATGGCGGCAAGCCGTGGAGGCAAGCCCCCGGCGCGCGCTTTCCGTATATTTCGTCGCTAGGGGCAGGATCGGGCTTTCGCCGGGGTCGCCAGCGCCGGGCCGAACGGCTAGGGAGCCCGCTTATGCCCGGAGTCGCGCTCCTCCTTTCGGCCACTGGCTGGGTGCTGCTGGCGCTCGCCACGATCGGCACGGCCTACATGGCCTTCGCGACGCGGGTGCTGGCGCGTTTTCTGGTCCAGCACTCGCCCGCCTCGCCCCGCGCCACGCCGGTCACGCTGCTGAAGCCGCTCTACGGCGCCGAACCGAAGCTGGCCGAAAACCTCGCCACCTTCCTGAAACAGGATCACGAGGGACCGGTGCAGGTGCTGTTCGGGGTGCAAAGGGCCGACGATCCCGCCATCGCCGCCGTCCGCGCCCTGCAACGGCGCTATCCCGCCGCCCGTATCGATCTGGTGATCGACGGAACGCCGCACGGCTCCAACGGCAAGGTCGGCAACCTGATCAACATGATGCGGCAGGCCGCGCACGACGTCCTGATCCTCAGCGACAGCGACATGGCGGTGGCGCGCGACTATATCGCGCAGGTACTGGCCGCACTCGACCAGCCGGGCACCGGCGCGGTCACCTGCCTCTATCGCGGGCGCGGCGATGCCGGATTCTGGTCGCGCCTTGCCTCGGCAGGGCCAAGCTATCAGTTCCTGGTCGGCCTGGTCTTCGCCAAGACGCGCGGGCTGGCCGATCCCTGCATGGGCTCCACCATCGCGCTCCGGCGCGAGACGCTCGACGCGATCGGCGGGTTCACGGCTTTTGCCGATGTGCTGGCCGACGATCACGCCATCGGGCAGGCGGTGCGGGCGCGCGGGCTTGCCATCGCCATCCCGCCGCTGCTGCTGGTCCACGCTTCCACCGAAACCGCATTCGCGCAGCTGTGGAAGCACGAACTGCGCTGGGCCGCCACGGTGCGCGGGGTATCGCCGGCGGGCTATGCCGGATCGTTCATCGGCATTCCGTTGCCCATGGCGCTGGCCGGAATGGCGATTCATCCCAATTACGGGCTTGCCATCACGCTGGCTGCGCTGGCAGTGCGGGTGGCGACGGTCCGGGTGGTCGATCGTCACGCCGGCGAGCCGACCGCTCCGCTGTGGACGCTACCGTTGCGCGACGGCATCAGCTTCGCCGTGTTCGTCGCCAGCTTCTTCGTCCGCTCGGTTGATTGGCGCGGAACAGAACTTACAATGCTCGACAACGGGCGCGTCGCAGCGCCCTCGGAGATGACTTGACCATGATGCGTACCCTCTTCCTCCAGGCCCCCTCTTTCGATGGTTATGACGGGGGCGCGGGCGCGCGCTACCAGATGAAGCGCGAGGTCAAGAGCTTCTGGTATCCCACCTGGCTTGCCCAGCCGGCAGCGATGGTCGAAGGATCGAAGCTGATTGACGCCCCGGCGCACGACCAGTCCTGGGAAGACATCGCGCACGAATTCGACGAACGCGATCTGGTCATCCTCCACACCTCCACGCCCAGCTTCAACCAGGACATCCGCACCGCCGCGCTGATCAAGCAGCGCAATCCCAAGATCGTGATTGGCTTCGTCGGCGCCAAGGTTGCGGTCGAGCCGGACAAGAGCCTGGCCGCCAGCGCCGACATCGATTTCGTCGCGCGCGAGGAATACGATTTCACGATCGTGGAGATCGCGCAGGGCAAGCCGCTGGCCGAAGTCGATGGCATCACCTGGCGCGGGCCGGACGGTGCGTTCATCCGCAACAAGGACCGCGAGATGATCGAGGACATGGACGTGCTGCCCATGGTCTCCCCGATCTACCGGCGCGATCTGGACCTGACCAAGTATTACGGCGGCTACCAGCGCCACCCCTATGTCAGCTTCTACACCGGGCGCGGGTGCAAGAGCCGCTGCACCTTCTGCCTGTGGCCGCAGACGATCAGCGGCCACCGCTATCGCCACCGCACCGTGCCCAAGGTGATCGAGGAGGTGAAGTACATCCTCAAGGAAATGCCCGAGGTGAAGGAGATCTTCTTCGACGACGATACCCTGGCCGACGCGCACGATTTCGTGGTCGAGCTGTCGGGCGAGCTGGCCAAGCTCGGCTTTGGCCAGAAAGGCTTCGACATCACCTGGGGCTGCAACGCCAAGGCGAACGTGCCCCAGCCGGTGCTGAAGGCGATGAAGGAAGGCGGATGCCGCGTGCTGCTGGTCGGCTATGAAAGCGGCAACCAGAAGATCCTGCACAACATCAAGAAGGGCCTGCGCACCGACGTGGCGCGCCAGTTCACCAAGGATGCCCACGCCTTGGGCCTGACCATCCACGGCACCTTCATCCTCGGTCTGCCGGGCGAAACGCTGGAGACGATCGAGGAGACGATCCGCTACGCGATCGAGCTGAACCCGCACACCATCCAGGTCAGCCTGGCGGCGCCCTATCCGGGCACGTTCCTTTACAAGCAGGCGACCGAGAACGGCTGGTTCGACGGCAGCGATCACCTGCTGACCGACGGTGGCAACCAGATCGCCCAGCTCAGCTATCCGCACCTGCCGGCCAGCGTGATCTTCGACAAGGTCGAGGAGTTCTACAAGCGCTTCTACTTCCGCCCGCGCAAGATCGGCGCGATCATGGGCGAGATGATCCGTGACTGGGACATGATGAAGCGCCGCCTGCGCGAAGGCGTGGAATTCTTCGACTTCCTGCGCCGGCGCAAGGAAGCCGCCTGACCGCGCGCACGGACCATCCACTTTGAAAAGGCTGGTTATTACCGCGGATGACTTCGGCGCTTCGACCGAAGTCAACGATGCGGTCGAACAGGCGCATGGTGAAGGCGTGCTCAGCGCCGCCAGCCTGATGGTGGGGGGCGCGGCGGCGCAGGATGCGGTGGCGCGCGCGCGCCGTTTGCCGGCGCTGGGCGTCGGCCTCCATGTCGTGCTGGTCGATGGCCGGCCGGTGCTGCCACCGGAACGGGTGCCCGCGCTGGTCGATGCAGACGGTTGCTTCCGTACCGACATGGTGCGCGCGGGGATCACGATTTTCGCGTCATCCGCGGCGCGGCAGCAACTGGCCGCGGAAGTGGATGCACAGTTCGTCGCCTTCGCGGAGACCGGCCTGCCGCTCGACCACGTCAACGCCCACAAGCACTTCCACCTGCATCCGACCATCGCCGGAACCATCCTGAAAGTCGGCCGGCGCTATGGCATCAAGGCGATCCGTGCGCCCATCGAACCGCGCGCCGTCCTGACCGCGATCGACGGCACACGCGCCGGGCCGGGCATCGAGCGGTGGTGGGCCAGGCTTGTCCGGCGGCGGATGCGCGCGGCCGGCCTGGTCGTGCCGGATCAGGTCTTCGGCCTCGCCTGGTCGGGCGCGCTGACCGCCGACCGCCTGCGCGGGCTGCTCGATCAGCTGCCCGACGGTTTGACCGAAATCTATGCGCATCCGGCGACCGGTCCCTATCAGGGCGCCGCGCCGGGCTATCGCTATGCCGAGGAACTCGCCGCGCTGACGGATGCGCTTGCCAAGCAGGCCATCGCGCGCAATGGCGTGAGCCTTGGAAAGTTTGCCGATTTCAAGTGAGGACCACCCCATGACGACTCTCGTCCGCACCTGGGGCGAATACGATGAAGCCGCCCCGCTCCCCAAAGGCCGCGTGAAGCTTGGCAGCAAGGATCATCTCATGCTGATGAGCCGCACGCTGCTCGACACGCACGATCCCTATCGCCCGGCCGTGATCGACTGGCCCAAGCTCGATGACGAAACGCGCGACAAGATCGTTTCGCTGCCCATCTGGGACATCGCCGTGGCCACCGAGGGCCGCGCGGGCATGAACGTGAAGACCTACGCCGAATACATCGACGATCCGCTGCTCAAGGCGGCGGTGGAGATGGACGGGTTCGAGGAAGCGCGCCACAAGGTCGTGTTGGCGGACATGGTGCGCGCCTATGGCATCGAACTGGCGCCAGAGCCGGAATACCTGCGCCCGAAGGACCCGGAATTCGCGTTCATGCGCACCGGCTATTCGGAATGCATCGACAGCTTCTTCGGCTTCGGCCTGTTCAAGATCGCCCGGGATTCGGGCTTCTTCCCGCCCGAACTGGTCGATACGTTCGAGCCGGTGATGCGCGAGGAAGGCCGCCATATCCTGTTCTTCGTGAACTGGGTGGCGTGGTGGCGGCGCAACATGCCGTGGTGGCGGCGGCCGTGGTTCGAACTCAAGGTGATCGCGGTGTGGATCGCGCTGATCCTGGAACGCATCGATACCGCCAAGGGCATGGGCAAGGACAATACCAAGGCCCAGGAAAACAACTTCACGCTGAACGGGTCCAAGGAACTGGGCGTTGAAATCACGTTTCCGGAACTGGCGCGCATCTGCCTGGCGGAGAACGACCGTCGGCTTGCCCCCTATGACGAACGCCTGATCCGTCCGCGCTTCGTGCCGGCGATGATCCGGCTGGCGCTGCGGTTCATCAAGACGCCCGCCCCCGCGGGAGAAGCCGCCTGAAATCCTGGAGCCGCCTGGGCATCCTGCTGGCAACGGTTGCGGGGCTGGGCATTGCCATCTGGACGATCGGCAGCGCCGGCCTGACCGACGTGATCGGCACCGCCGCGCGGATGGGAGCCGGCGGCTTCGCGCTCTATTGCGCGTGGACTCTGGGCGTGTTCGTTTTGCTGGGCGCGGCCTGGCTCGCCGCCGCGCCGGGCGAACCGCCGCGCAGCCTGTTCCTGTTCACGTGGGCGCGGCTGGTGCGCGAGGCCGTGTCCGATCTGCTGCCGTTCTCTCAGCTTGGCGGGATCTTTGTCAGCACCCGCATGCTCACCCAGACATCGATTCCCGCGACGCGCGTCTATGGATCGATGGTGGTCGACATGACCACGGAGATGGCCAGCCAGCTGGTCTATACCCTGTTCGGGCTGGCGATGATGGCCTCGCTGCTGATCGGCGATGGCGCGGCGGTGCGGCTGCGCCCGATGATCCTGGGCGGCACCGGCGTGATGATCATCGTCATCCTGCTGTTCTTCACCATGCAGCGCGCCGCGCTGGACCTTGCCGGCCGCATGGCCGAGCGCTTCCTGCCGGGATCGACCGCGCTGGCCGATGTTCGCGCCGAGCTTTCGCGCATTTACGCGCGCCGCACGCATGTCGGGCTGGCCTTCGTGTTCAATCTCGCGGCCTGGGTCGCGAGCGGCATTGGCGCGTGGCTGGTGCTGCACCTGATGGGCGTGCGCATCGCGGTCTGGGAGGTACTTTCGCTCGAAAGCCTGATCTTCACGCTGCGCAGCGTGGCCTTCGTCATTCCGGGCGCCATCGGCGTGCAGGAAGCAGGCTATGCGCTGACCGCACCGCTGTTCGGCCTGCCCCCGGAAACCGCGCTGGCGCTGTCGCTCGCCAAGCGTGCGCGCGAACTGTTGATGGGTCTCGTCACGCTGCTGGGATGGCAGCTTGGCGAAGTGCGCGGGCTTGCGCGGAGCGCCTGAAGCCCTGACCGGAAACGCGAGCATCCCCGCACCGGTTTGTGACAACGCAGTGAGCCACTTGCGCCGTCATCGCGGCCTGACCTATGCCCGAATTGGTCGCACCCGCGCGGCCGGGATTCGGATGCCATCTCTCTTTCGGAATACGCCATTCGATGAAGGGTTCCGCTCCGCCTTGGCCCGGTCTTGCGCCCAGCATGGTTCCGGCCATCATCATTGCCTTGTGCGCGTCCGGCGCGATGCTGCTCGCCGGGGCAGGCTTCTGGCTGACGCTGGCCGTGCTGGTGGTCTGGCTCGCCAGCCTGTGGCTGGCCCGGCCCGAACCCGTGGTGGAAGCGCTCCCGCCTGACGACGGCAGCGTTTCGCGCCAGGCGATGATCGAACTGATCGAGCCGTTCGGCGTGCCCGTGATGATGCTGGACGGGCAGCGTATCGCCGCCGCCAACGCCGCCGCGCGCGAAGCGCTGGGGCCGCATGTCGTGGGCCAGGACGCGCGCGTGGCGCTGCGCCACCCCGAAGCGATCACCCTGCTCGATCAGCCGGAAGGCCGCGCGCTGGTGCGCGGGCTGACCGGATCGCGCAGCATCTGGCAGGTTTCGCGCGTGGCGATCGACGAACGCTATTCGCTGATCGAGCTGGTCAACCGCACCGCCGAAGCAGACATCAGCCGCGCGCACACCGATTTCGTGGCCAACGCCAGCCACGAACTGCGCACGCCGCTGGCCTCGATCATCGGCTATATCGAGACGCTGGCCGATCCAGACGCCAAGGTGGACGAAGCCACCGCCGCGCGCTTCCACAACACCGTGCTGCGCGAGGCGAAGCGGCTGCAGACGCTGGTCGAAGACCTGATGTCGCTTTCCCGGATCGAAGCGGAGAAGCACGAACCGCCCAAGGAACGCATCGATCTGGGCCAGCTGGCCGCCAGCATCGGGGGCGAAGTGGGCTTTACCGTGGGCGAAAGCCGGATCGCAGTCGACAGCACCGAGGCGGTCGTGATCGGCGATCGCCAGCAGTTGGACCAGTTGATCCGCAACCTGATCGACAACGCCCTGAAATACGGCGATCCCAAGGCGCCGGTGCGCGTGGGGGTCCACACCCAGGGGCACGAAGCGGTGCTGACGGTTACCGACAAGGGCGAAGGCATCCACCCCGATCACATTCCCTATCTGACGCGGCGCTTCTACCGCACCGATCCCAGCCGCAGCCGCGCCGCCGGCGGGACCGGCCTTGGCCTCGCCATCGTGAAGCACATCGTCGAACGCCACCGCGGACGGCTGGATATCACCAGCAAGCTGGGCGAAGGCACGACTGTAACCGTGCGTTTCTCGATCGCGCCCGACCTTGAAGCGGCGGAGGCGGTGGCCTAACGCAGCCACAACGGACAACCGTCACATAACTGTCACAAAACCACCGCAAGGGGGTAGGTGGCCGGAAAGCCGGGTGTTCGCCTCAGGAGTCCGTGGCGGCAGCCTCGAAGGAAAGCGGTTCGATGATGACGAGGCGGATTGCTTTGCCTTTGCTGGTCCTTCTGCTGTCCTCCTGCGGCCAGCAGATGGCCACGCGCGATCAGGTTCGCGCCGTGGGATCGTCGACGGTCTACCCCTTTGCCAAGGCTGTCGCGGAATCGCTGGCGCGCGCGCAAACGGGTATCAAATCCCCGATCATCGAATCGACCGGCACCGGCGCGGGCATGAAGCTGTTCTGCGGTGGCGTTGGTCCGCAGTTCCCGGATCTCGAGAACGCGTCGCGCCGGATCAAGAAGTCCGAATTCGAGGATTGCCGGCGCAACGGCGTGAAGGATATCGTCGAGATCCAGGTGGGGCTGGACGGCGTGGCCTTCGCCGAAGGGCGTGACGGCCCCGGCATCGCGCTGACGCCACAGGACGTCTATCGCGCGCTGGCCCGCAATCCCTATGGCCGTCCGAACACGGCGCGCACCTGGAAGGACGTGAACCCCGCCCTCCCCGCCATGCCGATCCTGGTCTATGGCCCGCCCTCCACATCGGGCACGCGCGATGCGCTGCGCGAACTGATTCTGGTGAAAGGCTGCGATGCCGATCCGGCGATGGCCGCGCTGAAAGGTAGCGACGCCGCCCGCCACGACGCGATCTGCGGCGAAGTGCGCGAGGACGGCGGCTACGTCGATGCCGGGGAAAACGACAACCTGATCGTCCAGAAGATCGAGGCCAATCCCAAGGCGATCGGCATCTTCGGCTTTTCCTATCTGGAGGAGAACGCCGACCGGCTGCGCGGGCTGACCATGAACGGCGTGCAGCCCAGCTACCAGACCATTTCGGACTTCAGCTATCCCGGCGCCCGGCCCTTGTACATCTACGTGAAGAAGGCGCACCTGCGCGCCATTCCCGGCCTCAAGGCCTATGTCACGGAATGGTCAAGGCTGTGGGGCAAGGACGGTTCCCTTGCCCGGCTCGGCATGGTGGTGGCGCCGGACGCGGTGCTCGCGCAGAGCCGCAGGATCGTGGAAGAGATGCCGGCGCTGGATGGCGCGCCGCTGAAGTAGGGAGTACCGTTCGGCCTCATGCCCTCCGCCGTGCTTCTTCTGCTTGCCTTCGGGCTGGGCCTGGTCGGATGGCTGGCCGCGCGCGGACGCGCCTGGGCGTTCCGCCGGACCGCGCCGCGCGGCCGCATCGATTCGCTGCCCGGCTTTCACGCCTGGTACGTGGCCCTGTGGATCGCCGTGCCGGCCCTGCTGTTCGCGCTCGCATGGAATACGATCAGCCCGGCACTGATCACGCACCAGGTTCTGTCCGATCCCGCCGCGACGATCCTGCCGCCGACAGGGTTCGAGCGTGATACCATGCTGGCGGAAGCCTATGCCGTCGCCGATGGGCGCGCTTACGGGGTCTTCAATGCCGAAGCGCAGGCACTGGTCGAACCGTTCCGCGCTGCGCTGCTGAAGTTCCAGTCGATCGGGCTGGCCATCACAGTGCTGATCGCCTTTGCCGGCGGGGCCTTCGCGTTCCTGCGCCTGCGCCCCGATTTCACCGCGCGAACACGCGTGGAACGGGCGGTCATGGCGGTGCTTTTGCTCGCCTCGCTGGTGGCGATCCTCACCACGATTGGCATCATCATCAGCCTGATCTTTGAAACAATACGCTTTTTCGGGATGATCTCGCCCACGGATTTTCTGTTCGGGACGCATTGGTCGCCCGACCCGATGAGCACGAGCGCGCCCGATGGCAGCAAGTACGGCGCGCTGCCATTGTTCTGGGGCACGATCTACATCGGCGCGGTGATCGCCATGATCGTGGCGATCCCGCTGGGATTGCTGAGCGCTATCTACCTGACCCAATACGCAAGCCCGCGTGTGCGCCAGCTGATGAAGCCCCTGCTGGAAATCCTCGCCGGCATTCCCACCGTGGTTTACGGTTATTTCGCGGCGCTGACCGTGGCGCCTGCGGTGCGCGATGCCGCGCAGGCCATCGGCATCGCCAACGCTTCCACCGAAAGCGCGATCGCGGCGGGGCTGGTCATGGGCATCATGATCGTGCCCTTCGTCTCTTCCATGGCCGATGATTCGATTGCCGCCGTGCCGCAGGCCATGGGCGATGGCAGCCTGGCCATGGGCGCGACCCGCGCCGAGACCATCCGGCTCGTGCTGATTCCCGCCGCCCTGCCCGGCATCGTCGCGGGGGTGATGCTGGCGATCAGCCGCGCCATCGGCGAAACGATGATCGTGGTCATGGCCGCCGGCGCAACGGCCAACCTCACGCTCAACCCGTTCCAGAGCATGACCACGGTCACCTTCCAGATCGTTGCCATGCTGACCGGCGAAGGCAGCTTCGACCATCCGGCCACGCTCAGCGCCTTCGCGCTGGGCATGGTGCTGTTCCTGGTCACCCTGGCGCTCAACTTCATCGCGCTGCGCGTGGTGAAGCGCTATCGCGAGGCCTATGAATGATGCCGCCGATGGATGAAGCGAGGACAGCGGCCGATAGCCGCGCGACCGAGCAGGAACACATCCGCGCTCTTCGTCGCGCGCGCATGGAAACCGGCCTTGCCCGTCGCTACGCGGTCGACCGGCTGTTCCGGCTGGCGGGCCTTTCCGCCGTGGTATTCTCCGCGCTGGTGCTGGCCTTCCTGCTGGTGTCGATGACCGCCAACGGCGTCAGCGGCTTCAAGCGCAGCGAATTGCGGATGGCCGTGCCAATCCGTGGTTCGATGCAGATCGACGCGCAACGGCTGGGTCAGCCCGATCCCGCCGGCGGGCTGGAACTGGCCGGGTTGCCCCACGTGATCGACACTGCCGCCAACGCCGCTTTCGGCAAAGGCGGCGCACGCCTGCTGGCGGACGATGCCTGGCGCGAGGTCGCCGACATGCTTATCGCCGACCCCTCGCTGCTCAACAACGCCGTGCTGAACGTTTCGCTGCCCGCCAGCGACAAGCTGGCGACCGCCCAGCGCGGCGATGGCGATCCGGACCTGCGGGTGATCGCGACGCGGCTTGCGCGCGAGGGGAAACTCGTCCGCGCGTTCGATTTCGGCTTCCTGACCCGCTCGGACGCGACCAGCCCGCAAAGCGTGGGTATCTGGGGGGCGCTGAAGGGATCGATCCTGACCATGCTGGTCACGCTGGTCCTGGCCTTCCCGGTCGGCGTGCTGGCCGCTCTCTATCTGGAGGAATACGCGCCCCGCAACCGCTGGACCGACCTGATCGAGATCTCGATCAACAACCTCGCCGCTGTGCCTTCGATCATCTTCGGCCTGCTGGGGCTGGCCGTCTTCCTCGGCCTGTTCCCCAATTACCGTTCGGCCCCGCTGATCGGCGGCATGACGCTGGCGCTGATGACGATGCCGGTGATCGTCATTTCGGGCCGCAACGCGATCAAGGGCGTGCCGCCATCGGTCCGCGATGCCGCGCTGGCGGTGGGCGCCAGCCCGGTGCAGGTGGTGTTCCACCACGTATTGCCGCTGGCCCTGCCCGGCATCCTCACCGGCACGATCATCGGCATGGCGCGCGCGCTGGGCGAAACCGCGCCGCTGCTGATGATCGGCATGCGCGCCTTCGTCGCCACGCCGCCGGGCGACCTCACATCGCCGTCCAGCGTGCTGCCGGTGCAGATCTTCCTGTGGTCGGACGAGATCGATCGCGGCTTCGTGGAGCGCACCAGCGCCGCCATCGTGGTCCTGCTCGCTTTCCTCCTGCTGATGAACGGCCTTGCCATCTATCTGCGCAACCGCTTCGAGAAACGGTGGTAACATGAATACCCAGCCCATCAGCGCCGATCCGCGCGCCGCCAAAGCCGATGGCGGGGACGAGGCGGTGCCCAAGATGCGCGCGCGCGACGTCTCCGTGTTCTATGGCGACAAGTGCGCGATCGATCAGGTCTCGATCGACATCCCCCAGCGCTATGTCACCGCGTTCATCGGCCCTTCGGGCTGCGGCAAGTCCACGTTCCTGCGCGCGCTCAACCGGATGAACGACACGATCGCCGGCGCCCGCGTGGAAGGAGAGATCCTGCTCGACGGCGAGGACATCTACCGCAGCAGGATGGACGTGGTGCAGTTGCGCGCCCGCGTGGGCATGGTGTTCCAGAAGCCCAACCCCTTCCCCAAGTCGATTTACGAGAACATCGCCTATGGCCCGCGCATCCACGGATTGACCGGCAGCCGCGCCGAACTGGACGCGATCGTCGAACAATCTCTCCAGCGCGCCGGCCTGTGGGACGAGGTTAAGGACCGCCTCTCCGACAGCGGCACCGCGCTATCGGGCGGCCAGCAACAGCGCCTGTGCATCGCCCGCGCCATCGCCGTCGATCCCGAAGTGATCCTGATGGACGAGCCGTGCTCCGCGCTCGACCCCATCGCCACCGCCCGCATCGAGGAACTGATCGACGAACTGCGCGGTCGCTATGCGATCGTGATTGTGACACACTCGATGCAACAGGCCGCCCGCGTATCCCAGCGCACCGCGTTCTTCCACCTTGGCAGGATCGTGGAGTACGGGAAAACCTCCGACATCTTCACGAACCCGCGTGAGGAACGGACGAAGGACTACATAACCGGGCGCTACGGATAGGACGATGGTGGCAGAACATACCGTCAAGGCATTCGACGAGGACATCACCCGCCTGCGCGGCCTGGTTGCGGAAATGGGCGGCCTGGCGGAACTTTCGGTGGGCGAAGCGATGGACGCGCTGGTCCGGGGCGATCAGGAACTCGCCAATACCGTGATCGCCCGCGACAAGCGGATCGACCAGCTCGAGGCGGAAGTCGACCGCCTTTCGATCCGCGTTCTCGCCCTGCGCGCGCCGATGGCCGACGATCTGCGCGAAGTGGTCGCCGCGCTGAAGATCGCCGGGGTGATCGAGCGCATCGGCGATTATGCCAAGAACATCGCCAAGCGCGTCGGCCACATCGAGGGCCGCAAGCGCTTCGAACCGCTGACGCTGCTGCCCGCGATGAACGAACTGGCGGCGGAAATGGTGCACGATGTGCTGACCGCCTTCGCCGCGCGCGATCCGGTGGCCGCGGCGGAGATCGTCGCGCGCGATGCCACGGTCGATGCCTTCTATGACAGCGTATTCCGCAACTTCGTGTCGTTCATGGTCGAAAATCCCGCCACCATCACCAGCGTGGCGCAACTGCTGTTCGTGGCGCGCAACATCGAACGGATCGGCGATCACGCCACCAATATCGCCGAAATGGTCCACTACGCCGCCACCGGCGCCTACCTGCCCGAACGCGAGGATGTGATTCCGCCTGCCTGACGTAATGCCGCCCGAGGGAATCCGGCCTGACGTAATGACACCGTAACATTAGTCGTGCTTTCGCAACCTGCCTGTCATGGAGGTTCGCCGTGTCTGCCCCGAAACTGCTTCTGGTTGAAGACGATACCGCGCTTGCCGAACTGGTCGAATACCGGTTTCGTGGCGAGGGATACGACGTGCGCACCACCGACGACGGCGACGAGGCCCTGCTTCTCGCCGCCGAGGATACGCCGGATCTGGTCCTGCTGGACTGGATGATCGGCGGCACCAGCGGGATCGAGGTCTGCCGCCGCCTGCGCCGCAACAAGAGCACGGCGCATGTGCCGATCATCATGCTCACCGCCCGCAGCGATGAGGACGACCGCGTGCGCGGGCTGGAAACCGGCGCGGACGATTATGTCACCAAGCCGTTCTCGCCGCGCGAACTGATTGCCCGCGTGGGCGCCGTGCTGCGCCGCGTGCGCCCGGCACTGGCCGGCGAGACCATCACCGTGGGCGATCTTTCGCTCGATCCCACCGCCCATCGCGTCATGCGGCGCGGGCAGGCGATAAAGATCGGCCCCACCGAATTCCGCCTGCTGCGCCACTTCATGGAACACCCCGGCCGCGTCTTTTCGCGCGGGCAACTGCTCGATGCGGTGTGGGGCAGCGGCAGCGACATCGAACTACGCACGGTGGACGTTCACATCCGCCGCCTGCGCCAGGCGATCGCGCTCCCCGGAGCGGCCGACCCGGTACGCACGGTGCGTTCCGCGGGTTACGCGCTGGAAGGCGCCTAAACCCGGTCAGACACCCAGTTTGCGGGCGTAGTCGAGATCGTCGATGGTGACCCACTGATTGACGTAGTTCGCGTAGTACAGCCCGAACAGGATCGCCGCCAGGATGGTGGCGCGGATCGCGACCCGCTTGGGCCGGAAATTGCCGGGCGCGCTGTGCGCCTGCCCGTCCACCTTGCCCATCCCCAGTTCGTCGTGCGTGCGAATGCCGAACGGCATCACCAGGAAGGCGGCGAACACCCAGAACAGCGAATAGATCGCAACGATCGACGTCCAGCGCACGGCAGGCCTATCCTTCCCGCAGCAGGACCTGGACGACCGGCTTCTTGCCGGACCAGCGCTGCGCCGCCCGCCTTACCGCCAGCCGCACCGTTTCGGCAACCGCCAGCCTGTCGCGCTTGCGATCGCCCTTCAGATCCTTGACCGCCTGCGCGGCGTCCGCCTGCGCTTCCTGCACGAACTGGTCCATGTCCTCGTCTAGCGGCAGGCCGATGCTGCCGATATCGACCGAAGAGGCCAGCCGGCCCTCGGGCGTCACCGCCAGCGCCACCGAAACCAGCCCGTTCAGCCCCAGCTTGCGCCGCGCTGCCATGGCCTCGCCATCCGCCGGCGCGATGATGTCGCCATCCAGCACGAGCCGCCCGGCGCGCACCTCGGTCAGCTTCACCGGCCCGTCGGGCGCCAGCCGCAGCAGATCGCCGTTCTTCTGCAAGATCGCCTTCGGGATGCCCTCGTCCAGCCCCAGCCGGGCCTGCTCCGCCATGTGGCGTATCTCGCCATGCACGGGCACGAGGATCTCCGGCCGCAGCCAGTCATAGAGCGCGACGAGTTCGGGCCGCCCCGGATGGCCGGAAACGTGGATCATGCTCTGGCGGTCGGTCACGATGCGCACGCCGCGTGCCACCAGCGCGTTCTGCACGCGGCCGATGGCCAGTTCGTTGCCCGGTATCTGCCGGCTGGAAAACAGCACGACATCGCCTTCCTCCAGGCGGATCGGGTGCTGTTCGGCGGCGATGCGCGCCAGCGCGGCGCGGGGTTCGCCCTGCCCGCCTGTGGCCAACACCATGATCTCGCCGCGCGGCAGGTCCATGGCCCGGTCCATGCTGACCGTTTCGGGGAAGTCCTCGAGATAGCCCGATGCCTGCGCCACCGAAATGATCCGGTCCAGCGATCGCCCGGCCACGCAAAGCTGCCGCCCGGTCGCCTGCGCCACTTCGGCCAGCGTCTGCAGCCGCGCCACGTTCGAGGCGAACGTCGTCACCACCACGCGCCGCCCGCGCTGGCGGCTGACCGTCTCCAGCAGGCCGGCGCGCACCGCGCCTTCGGAACCGGATGCGGCCGGGTTGAACACGTTGGTCGAATCGCACACCAGTGCCAGAACGCCCTCGTCGCCGATCGCGGTCAGTTCCTCTTCGGTCGCCGGCGTACCGATGCGCGGTTCGTCGTCCAGCTTCCAGTCACCGGTGTGGAACACGCGGCCGTAAGGCGTGTCGATCAGCAGCGCGTTGCCTTCGGCGATCGAGTGCGCCAGCGGCACATACCGGATATCGAACGGCCCCAGCGAGAACGCTCCCTCGTTGGGAATGACATTCAGTTCGATGTCCGCGTCGATGCCCGCCTCGACCAGCTTTTCGTTGACGAGCCGCGCGGTGAACGGCGTGGCAAAGAGCGGCACGCCCAGTTCCTGCGCGAAATAGGGCACCGCGCCGATGTGATCCTCGTGCGCGTGGGTCAGCACCACGCCCAGCAGGTTTTCGCGCTGCTCCTCGATGAACTCGAGATCGGCGAAAACCAGATCCACACCGGGATAATAGGGGTCGGCGAAGGTCATCCCCAGATCGACCATCAGCCACTTGCCGTCGCACCCGTAGAGGTTGACGTTCATCCCGATCTCGCCCGAACCACCCAGGGCGAGGAAAAGCAGTTCCTTTCCTGGCTTCACGAGGGAGCACGCTCCGCAAGGATCGCGAGACCGTCCAGCGTCAGATCGGTATCCACATGATCGAAGATCGTGGTGTGATCCCCGAACAGCACGGCAAGGCCGCCGGTCGCGATCACCTTGGCCGGCCGGCCCACTTCCGCCCGCATCCGTGCTATCAGCCCTTCCATCAGCGAAACGTAGCCCCAGAACACGCCGATCTGCATCTGATCCTCGGTATTGCGCCCGATCACGCTGTTGGTGCGGCTGGGCGGCGCGATGGCGATGCGCGGCAGCTTGGCGGCGGCATTGACCAGCGCTTCCAGCGAAAGGTTGATGCCCGGCGCGATGATCCCGCCCTTGTAGGCACCGTTGAAATCCACCACGTCGAACGTCGTTGCCGTGCCGAAATCGACCACGATCAGATCGCCGGGATACTTGGCGTGCGCGGCGATGGCGTTCACGGCGCGATCGGCCCCCAGCGAGCGCGGCTCGTCCACGTCGATATCGATGCCCCATTCGATCGGCGGCTGTCCGGCGATCAGCGCATCGCGATGGAAGTACTTCTGCGCCAGCACCTGCAGGTTGTGCAGCGCGCGCGGAACGACCGTGGAAACGATGATCTGATCGACATCATCGGCCGCGAAGCCCTGCAACTGCATCAGTTGGAGCAGCCAAACCGCGTATTCGTCCGCCGTCCGGCGCGGGTCGGTCGCCACGCGCCAGCGCGATTTGATCGTCCGTCCGGCATAGAGGGCAAAGACAACGTTGGTGTTGCCTACATCAATCGCGAGCAGCATCCGTTCCCACCATTTCAATATCGCCCGCGTGGATGGCACGGGTGGAGCCGTCCGCCAAGCGCAGAAGCGCCACACCCTCCTCGTCGATGCCGCCGAACGCGCCCATGATCTCGCCCTGATCGCGGTCCTTGACCGTCACCAGCGTTCCGACGGGATGCGCGCGCACCAGCCATTCGCCCCGCAGCAGCGGCCATTCCCCCCGGTGCCAGCGCAACAATGCATCGGCCCAGGCCACCGCCAGCCGCTCCGCGAACGCATCGCGCGCCACGGGAAAGCCCAGCGCGGCAAGACTGGCAGTAGCGCGGCCGGGCACCTCTGGCGCCTGCGCCAGATTGACGCCGATGCCAACCACCACCGCTTCGCGCTGCCGTTCGAGCAGGATGCCCACCAGCTTGGCATGGCCCACAAGCACATCGTTGGGCCACTTGAGCCGCAGATCGGCGATCGCGGGGGCACAAGCCTTCACCGCATCGAACACGGCGACCCCGGCCACCAGCGCCAGCGTCTGCGCGGGTGGATCGCCCGCGCGCAGCTGCACCGCGGTCGATCCCATGAAATTGCCGGCGCCATCGGACCACACGCGCCCGGCGCGCCCGCGCCCGGCGCTTTGCCGGTCGGCCACCAGCCAGTGCCCTTCCGGCACGGCTTCCCCCTCCCTCACCCGCGCCAGCAGAGCGGCGTTGGTGGAGGGGATTTCAGCGACGGTTTCGATCAAGGCTGGACAGCCTTCGCGCGGTCAGGCGACGTGGAACAGCGCCGTGGCGGCGTTGTCGGCCAGCGTCCCGATCCACTTGGTCAGCAGATAGCCCAGCGGCGAGATGAACAGCGCCGACGCTGCCAGCAACACGCCATGCGCCAGATCGATCTCGCCCTTCACCCGGCCCGCTGCCTCGTCGAAGTACATGACCTTGACGACCTTGAGGTAATAGAACGCGCCGATCACGCTGGCTGCGATGCCGATGGCCGCGAGGGCCACGAGATTGGCCTGCACGGCGGCCTGGAACACCACGAACTTGCCCCAGAAGCCGAACAGCGGCGGAATGCCGGCAAGGCTGAACATCACCGCCGCCAGCGCCAGCGCCAGCATCGGCCGGGTCTTCGACAGGCCGGCGAGGTCGGAAATGGCTTCCACCGCATCGCCGTTCTCGTCGCGCAGCAAAAGGATGGCCACGAAGCCCGCGATCGACATCGCGACATAGATCGCGAGATAGACCAGCATGGCGGACGCGCCCCTGGGCGTCGCCGCCGCAAGGCCGATCAGCATGAAGCCGACGTTGTTGATCGAGGAATAGGCCATCAGGCGCTTGATGTTCGCCTGCCCGATCGCGCCCAGCGCGCCGATCACGATCGACAGCAGCGACGCGAAGATCACGATCTGCTGCCACGCCCCCGGCTGCGAGCCAAACGCTTCGAGGCTGACGCGCATCAGCAGCGCCAGCGCCGCCGCCTTGGGCGCGGTGGCGAAGAACGTCGTCACCGGCGTCGGCGCGCCTTCGTAGACGTCCGGCGTCCACATGTGGAACGGCGCCGCGCTGATCTTGAAGGCCAGGCCGGCCAGCACGAACACGATGCCGAACGTAGCGCCGGTCGACAGCGAGCCCGACAGGGCCAGGCGGATGCCTTCGAAGCTGGTCGTGCCGGTGAAGCCATAGGTCAAGCTCATGCCGAACAGCAGGATGCCGCTGGCGAGCGAGCCGAGCACGAAATACTTCAGGCCCGATTCCGCCGAACGATCATCGGTGCGCAGGAACGCGGCCAGGACGTAGGAGGCAAGGCTGTTGAGTTCGAGGCCGATGTAGAGCGTCAGCAGATCGCCCGCCGAAACCATCATGCCCATGCCCAGCGCCGCGAACAGCACCAGCAGCGGGAATTCCGCCCGCATCGCGCGAACCCGGTCGAAGAACGCGGGCGCGACGATCAGCGTCACGCCGGCGCCGGCATAGACCAGCAGCTTGGCGAAGGCCGAGAAGGCGTCCGCCTTGTACTGCCCGCCGAATGCCTCGGTATCCGGCCCCATCGCGCCGCCGCACAGCGCCGGCGCAACCAGGATCGCGCAGACCGTCAGCGCGGAGACCGACAGGATCGAGATCGTCCGGGCCGCCTTGTCACCGCCCCAGGCGGCGACCAGCAGAAGCAGCAGTCCGGAAATGCTGAGCACTTCTTCCGGCGCAACGATCAGAAGGGAGCGAACGAGTTCCATCAGTGCGCCTCCCCTTCGTGCGCTTCATGTTCGGCGGCAGGCTTGGGCGCCCCCATCTTCACGTCGGCATCTCCCTTGGGCCGGGCCTGGGCAAGGCGCGCATCGAGCGCGGCGATGTCCTTCTTCATCGGATCGAGGAACGACTGCGGATAGACGCCCATCCACAGCACCACGGCCGCCAGCGGAACCATCATCGCCCATTCGCGCGCATCGAGATCGGGCATCGCGGCGGCATCGGCGTTCTTCTGTTCGCCAAAGGCCACGCGGCGGTAGAGATAGAGCATGTAGGCCGCACCCAGGATGATGCCCGTGGTGCAGATCAGCGCCACCCAGCTCGACGCCTGATAGACGCCCAACAGCGACAGGAATTCGCCGACGAACCCGCTGGTGCCCGGCAGGCCGATCGAGGCCATGGTGAACAGCAAGAAGAACAGCGCGTACTTCGGCATGTTGATGGCAAGGCCGCCATAACGGTCGATCTCGCGGGTATGCAGGCGATCGTAGATCACGCCCACGCACAGGAACAGCGCGCCCGCCACCAGACCGTGGCTGAGCATCACGATCATCGAGCCTTCAAGGCCCTGTTCGTTGAAGGCGAACAGACCGATCGTCACGATCGCCATGTGCGCGACCGAGGAATAGGCGATCAGCTTCTTCATGTCGTGCTGGACCAGCGCGATCAGCGAGGTGATGACCACCGCCGCCATCGACAGGCCCCAGATCAGCGGCGCGAACTGCGCCGAGGCTTCCGGGAACATCGGCAGCGAGAAGCGGATGAAGCCATAGCCGCCCATCTTCAGCAGCACGCCGGCCAGGATCACCGAGCCGCCGGTTGGCGCCTGCACGTGCGCGTCGGGCAACCAGGTGTGGACCGGCCACATCGGCATCTTGACCGCGAAGCTGGCGAAGAAGGCCAGCCACAGCCAGGTCTGCGCGTGGACCGGGAAGTTGTAGACCATCAGCGTCGGGATGTCGGTCGTGCCCGCCTCGTTCACCATCCAGAACATCGCGATCAGCATCAGCACCGAGCCNNACATCGGGATCAGGCCGGCTTCGAACATGATGTAGAACAGGAACAGGTCCTGCGCCGCGAAAACGCCGATCATCAGCGTTTCCATCAGCATGAACGCGGCGTAGTATTCGCCCTGGCGCTTGTCGATCGACAGCCAGCTGGCGCCGATGCACACCGGCATCAGGAACACCGTCAGCGCGATCAGCATCAGCGCGATGCCGTCGATGCCCAGCTTCCATTCGAAGCCCGCGAACAGCGCGGCGTGTTCGGTGAACTGCCACTGCGCGCCGCCGGTATCGAAGTTCGCCCACAGCAACATGCCAAGGACGAAATCGATCAGCGTCCCCACCAGCGCCACGGTGCGCGCCTGTTCGCGATCGACGAGGAGGCAGGCCACCGCCGTTACGAGCGGCACCAGCAACATCACCGAAAGGATCGGAAACCCGGTCATTGTGCGATCACCCAGCTGATTGCGAGCGTCAGGCCGATCAGCATGACCAGCGCATAGCTATAGAGATACCCGGACTGCAGCTTCACCGCCGCGCGGCTGCCCTTGGCCACCACCCAGGCGGCGCCGTTGGGGCCGAAGCGATCGATGATGCCGATATCGCCCACCTTCCAGAACACCCGGCCCAGCCACATTGCCGGACGGACGAAGATGAAGTGATAAAGCTCGTCGAAGTACCACTTGTTGAGAAGGAACCGGTAGAGGAAGCCGAACTGGTCAACGAACGCCGCCGGGAACTTCGTGTTCTTGATATAAGCGTACCAGGCGATCAGCAGGCCGGTAGCCATGACCGTGAACGGCGCCCATTTCACCCAGTGCGGCACGTGGTGCATCGCGTGGATCAGGTGCTCGCTGAACACGAGGCTGCCCTTCCAGAACTCACCCGTGCCTTCGCTGACGAAGGCGTGGTTGAACACCAGCCCCGCGAAGATCGCGCCGATCGACAGGATGACAAGCGGCGTGAGCATCACCGCCGGGCTTTCATGCGGATGATAGCCGGCCGTGCCATCGCTGTGATGGCCATGATGCCCGTGGTCGTCGTGCCCGTGATGGTCGTGTCCGTGCCCTTCGTGGCCGTGATCATCATGACCATGGCCGTGCGCGTCGTGCACCGCGTGCTGGATGTGTTCGGACTGTTCCCACCGCGGCTTGCCGAAGAAGGTCAGGAACACCAGCCGCCAGGAATAGAAGCTGGTCAGCAGCGCGGCGAAGATGCCCATGAAGAAGGCGAAGTGCGAAAGCTCGGTCCCGCGCGCGAACGCGGCCTCGAGGATCGCGTCCTTCGAATAGAAGCCGGCGAAGCCCACGACATCGACGATGCCGACGCCGGTAATCGCCAGCGTGCCCGCCGTCATCGCCCAGAAGGTGATCGGGATGTGCTTCCGCAGGCCGCCATAATAGCGCATGTCCTGTTCGTGGTGCATCGCGTGGATCACCGAACCCGCGCCCAGGAACAGCAGTGCCTTGAAGAAGGCGTGCGTGAACAGGTGGAACATCGCCGCGCCATAGGCGCCGACGCCCGCCGCGAAGAACATGTAGCCCAGCTGCGAACAGGTGGAATAGGCGATCACGCGCTTGATGTCGGTCTGCGTCGTGCCGATCGTCGCCGCGAAGAAGCAGGTCGCCGCACCGATGAAGGTCACGAAGCCCAGCGCCGTCGGGCTGGTTTCGAACATCGGCGAAAGGCGGCAGACCATGAACACGCCGGCGGTGACCATCGTCGCGGCGTGGATCAGCGCCGAAACCGGGGTCGGGCCTTCCATCGCGTCCGGCAGCCAGGTGTGCAGGCCAAGCTGCGCCGATTTGCCCATCGCGCCGATGAACAGCAGCAGGCACAGCACCGTCATCGTATCGAAACGGTGGCCGAGGAAGCCGATCGTCGATCCGGCCATGCCCGGCGCGGCTTCGAGGATCGCGGGAATGGAAACCGTGCCGAACACCAAGAAGGTGCCGAAGATGCCCATCATGAAGCCAAGATCACCCACGCGGTTGACCACGAAAGCCTTCATCGCGGCGGCATTGGCACTGGGCTTGCGGAACCAGAAGCCGATCAGGAGGTACGAAGCGAGGCCCACGCCTTCCCAGCCGAAGAACATCTGCACCAGGTTGTCGGCCGTTACCAGCATCAGCATGGCGAACGTGAACAGCGACAGGTACGCGAAGAAGCGCGGCTGGTCCGGCTCGTCGCTCATGTACCCCCACGAATAGAGGTGCACGAGCGCGGAGACGCTGGTGATGACCACCAGCATGACCGCCGTCAGCGTATCGACGCGCAGCGCCCAGGCGAAATCGAGATTGCCCGAGGTCACCCAGTGCAGCACCGGCGAGACATGCGCCTCGGCATGGCCCGACAGGAACGACAGGAAAATCGGCCACGACAGCGCGCACGAGATGAACAGCGCGCCGGTCGTCACCACCTTGGCGGGAACATTGCCCAGCTGCTTGTTGCCCAGCCCGGCGATGATCGCCGCCAGCAGCGGCAGGAAGACGATGATGTGGATGGCAGACATGATCGCGTACTCAGCCCTTCATCCGGTTGACGTCGTCGACGGCGATGGTGCCGCGGCCACGGAAGTAGATGACCAGGATCGCAAGGCCGATCGCCGCCTCGCCCGCCGCCACGGTCAGCACGAACATCGCGAAGACCTGGCCGACAAGGTCGTGCAGGAAGGCGCTGAAGGCGACCAGGTTGAGGTTCACCGACAGCAGGATCAGCTCGATCGCCATCAGGATGATGATGACGTTCTTGCGGTTGAGGAAGATGCCGAGCACGCCGAGCACGAACATGATCGAGCTGACGACGACATAGTGTTCGATGCCGATCATTAGAGGCTGACCCCCTTGCCCACTTCCGGCTTGACGTTGATGGTCGCCTCTTCCGGACGGCGCGCCACCTGCTTTGCCACGTTCTGGCCGCGCACCCCGCCACGCTGGCGGTGCGTCAGCACGATGGCGCCGATCAGGGCCACCAGCAGCAGGATGCCCGCCGCTTCGAACAGGAAGAGGTAGCGCGTGTACAGCAGCGCACCGATGGATTCGATGTTGGATGCCCCGGCCAGCGGCGCGGCCGTACCGTCGGGCGTGCCCAGTTGCATCGCGCCGGCGCTGCGCACCACGATGCCGACGAACAGCTCCACGAACAGCACCGCCGCCAGCAGCATGCCGAGCGGGAAGTTCTTCACGAACCCGGCGCGCAGTTCGGCGAAATCGATGTCGAGCATCATCACCACGAACAGGAACAGCACCGCGACCGCGCCGACATAGACGATGACCAGCAGCATCGCGATGAACTCGGCCCCCACCAGGATCATCAGGCCGGCGGCGTTGAAGAACGCCAGGATCAGCCAGAGAACCGAATGGACCGGGTTGCGGGCCAGGATCGTGACGGCGCCCGAGACAATCATGAGCGTCGCGAAGAGATAGAAGGCAAATGCCTGGATCATGGTTTCGCGCCCCTACCGGTACGGTGCGTCGGCTTCAAGGTTGGCAGCGATCGCGCGCTCCCACTTGTCGCCGTTCGCCAGCAGCTTGGCCTTGTCGTAAAGCAGTTCCTCGCGCGTTTCGGTCGCGTATTCGAAGTTCGGCCCTTCGACGATGGCATCGACCGGGCAGGCTTCCTGGCAGAAGCCGCAGAAGATGCACTTGGTCATGTCGATGTCGTAGCGCGTGGTGCGGCGGCTGCCGTCCTCGCGCGGTTGCGCTTCAATGGTAATGGCCTGGGCCGGGCACACCGCCTCGCACAGCTTGCACGCGATGCAGCGTTCCTCGCCGTTGGGATAGCGGCGCAGCGCGTGTTCGCCGCGGAAGCGCGGGCTAAGCGGGTTCTTCTCGAACGGGTAGTTGATCGTCGCCTTGGTCTTGAAGAAATACTTCAAGGTCAGCCAGTGCGCCTTCACGAACTCCCACAGGGTGAAGCTCTTGATGAGCTGTCCGACGGTCATGAGAAATGCCCCGTAAGCATCAGGTAGCCGCTGACGAGGAACACCCACAGCAGCGAGACAGGCAGGAACACCTTCCAGCCCAGACGCATCAGCTGGTCATAGCGATACCGGGGTACGGTCGCCTTCACCCAGCTGAAGATGAAGAAGAAGAACAGGATCTTGAGCAGCACCCACACGACGCCCGGCACCAGATAGAGCACCGGAATGTCGAGCGGCGGCAGCCATCCGCCCCAGAACAGCGTGGCGTTGAGCGCGCACATCAGCAGCACGTTGGCGTATTCGCCCAGCCAGTAGAGCGCGAAGGCCATCGACGAATATTCGGTCTGATACCCGGCGACGAGTTCGCTTTCCGCTTCGGTCAGATCGAACGGCGCGCGCTGCGTTTCCGCCATGCCGGAGATGAGGAACATCACCCACATCGGGAACAGCAGAGGGTTGAACACGAAGCCGTTGAACAGCCCCAGCACATGGCCCTGCTGCGCCTTGACGATCTCGTTCATGTTGAACGAGCCGGACCACAGCACCACGCAGATCAGGATGAAGCCGATCGAGACTTCGTAGCTGATCATCTGCGCCGAAGCGCGCATCGCCGAGAAGAACGGGTACTTCGAGTTCGAGGACCAGCCGGCGATGATCGTGCCGTAAACGCCCAGCGACGAAATCGCGAGGACATAGAGCAGGCCGACGTTGATGTTGGCGAGGATCGCGCCCGAATTGAACGGGATCACCGCCCAGGCCATCAGCGCCACCGTGAAGGTGATGATCGGGGCAATCAGGAACAGGCCCTTGTTGGCCGTCGAAGGAATGATCGTTTCCTGCAGCATGACCTTGAGGCCGTCCGCGAACGACTGCAGCAGGCCGAACGGGCCGACCACGTTGGGGCCGCGGCGCAGCGCCATCGCCGCCCAGATCTTGCGGTCGGCATAGATGATCATCGCCACGCCGAGCATCAGCGGCAGCGCGATCAGCAGAATCCCGCAGATGGTCGAGATCGCCCAGGCCCATTCATAAGGCAGGCCAAGAGTCTGGAAGAAAGCGGTCATGACGGCTCCCTCAAGCCGTCACCCCAGCGCAGGCCGGGGTCCCGTGCCTCAGGCGAAGCGCCATCCGGAGCGAGATGCCAGCCTTCGCTGGCATGACGGGCAATGGTGTTGGACGTGCTCACTCGGCCGCCTCCGCGAAGCTTTCACCATGGAGCAGTTCGGCCGAGCAGCGCTGCAAAGTGGGGCTGGCGCGGCAGATCGCGTTGGTGAGGTAACGATCCTTGGTCGGGTAGCCGGCGATCACGCCTTCCGCCTTCGCCCCGGCAGGAGCGGCGGGCAGCGCGCCGTAATCGGCCAGTCCCTCGGCACCCAGTGCCGGCACGTCCGCGATCATGGCAATGCGCAATTCGTCGAAGCTGTCGAACCCGACCGAGACTTTCAGCGCATCGGCCATGGCCCGCAGGACGCTCCAGTCCTCGCGCGCGTCGCCGGGCGCGAAGACGGCCTTTTCGGCATATTGCACGCGGCCTTCGGTGTTGACGTAGGTGCCGTCCTTCTCGCTGTAGGCAGCGCCCGGCAGTATCACGTCGGCGACATGGGCCGCCTTGTCGCCGTGATGGCCGATGTGGACGATCATGCTGCCGGCGAACTGGGTCCAATCCACTTCGTCCGCGCCGAGCGAAATCACCAGCTTGGGCTTGGCTGCGACGATATCGGCAAGGCCGCCCTTCTGCGCATAGCCCAGCATCAGCCCGCCCATGCGCGCGGCCGCCATGTGGACCACGTTGAAGCCGTTCCAGCCTTCTCGCACCAGGTTGAACTTTTCGGCGAAGGCCAGGCCTGCCTCGCGCGCGCCTTTCACGATGCCGGCGGCGCCGATGATGACCGCGGGCTTGGCCGCCTTGGCGAACACATCGGCGACATCGGCCGGCAAAGCGTTCAGCATGGCGGCATCGTCGCCCAGGAAGGTCGCCGGATAGGTCGGTTCCCATGCCGGGCCGATGATGAAGACCTTCGCGCCCTTCTTCACCGCCTTGCGCAGGCGCACATTGAGCAGCGGGGCCTCGTCGCGGATCTGGCTGCCCACGATCAGGATCGCGTCGGCGTCCTCGATCCCGGCCAGCGTCGAATTGAAATTCACCGCCGCCAGGCTCGACGTGTCATAGGCCATGCCCGTCTGGCGGCCTTCGAGCAGCGAGGAACCCAGAGCGCCGGCCAGCTTCTTCGCGGCGAACATCGTTTCGCAATCGACCTGGTCGCCCGCGATCACCGCGACCGATGAGCCCGGGTTGATCCGGGCGATGGCATCGAACGCCTCGACCCAGCTGGCCGCCTGCAGCTTGCCGTCACGGCGCAGCCACGGCTTGTCGAGCCGGCGCCGGGTAAGGCCATCGACCATGTAGCGGCCACGGTCCGACAGCCATTCCTCGTTCACGTCGTCGTTCACGCGCGGCAGCGCGCGCAGCACTTCGCGGCCCCGGCTGTCGAGCCGGATATTGGCGCCCACCGCGTCCGAAACGTCGATCGAGAGCGTCTTCTTCAGCTCCCACGGCCGCGCTTCGAAGGCATAGGGGCGGCTGGTCAGCGCGCCGACCGGGCACAGGTCGATCACGTTGGCGGAAAGTTCGTGCTTCGCCGCGTGTTCCAGATAGGTCGAAATCTGGGTGCTTTCACCGCGATAGAGCGCGCCGATCTCGTCCACGCCGGCGATCTCTTCGGAGAAGCGCACGCAGCGGGTGCAGTGGATGCAGCGCGTCATCACCGTCTTGATGAGCGGCCCCATGTACTTCTCGGTGACCGCGCGCTTGCTCTCGTGATAGCGCGAACCGCCCCGGCCGTAGGCCACCGACTGGTCCTGCAGGTCGCATTCGCCGCCCTGGTCGCAGATCGGGCAATCGAGCGGATGGTTGATGAGGAGAAACTCCATCACCCCTTCGCGCGCCTTCTTGACCATCTCGCTGTCGGTGCGGATTTCCTGCCCCTCGGCGGCCGGCAGCGCGCACGATGCCTGCGGCTTCGGCGGTCCGGGCTTCACTTCGACCAGGCACATGCGGCAGTTGCCGGCGATGCTCAGCCGCTCGTGATAGCAGAAGCGCGGGATTTCCTTGCCGGCCAGCTCGCACGCCTGCAGGACAGTGGCGCCTGCCGGAACTTCGAGCTCTACGCCGTCGACTTTGACCTTGGGCATTACTCTGCAGCCTCCCGCACGGCGCCGTGTTCGGCGATCCGGCGTTCCAGTTCGGGGCGGAAGTGGCGGATCAGGCCCTGGATCGGCCAGGCGGCCGCATCCCCCAGGGCGCAGATGGTGTGGCCTTCGACCTGCTTGGTCACGTTGAACAGCATGTCGATTTCCTCGACCGCCGCGTCACCCGTGCGCAGGCGCTCCATCACGCGCCACATCCAGCCGGTGCCTTCGCGGCACGGCGTGCACTGGCCACAGCTTTCGTGCTTGTAGAAGTGCGACAGGCGGGCGATCGCGCGGACGATGTCGGTGGACTTGTCCATCACGATCACGGCGGCGGTGCCAAGGCCCGAGCCTAGCGCGCGCAGCCCGTCGAAATCCATCGGCGCGTCCCAGATTTCCGCCGCCGGAACCAGCGGGACCGAGGAACCGCCGGGGATCACGGCCAGCAGATTGTCCTTGCCGCCACGAATGCCCCCGCAGTGCTTCTCGATCAGTTCGCTGAACGGGATCGACATCTCTTCCTCGACCACGCAGGGCCGTTCGACGTGCCCGCTGATCTGGAAGAGCTTGGTGCCCTTGTTGTTCTCGCGCCCGAAGGACGAGAACCACGAAGCGCCACGCCGCAGGATGGTGGGCGCGACCGCGATCGATTCGACGTTGTTCACCGTGGTCGGGCNNCTCTCGATCATCGCGGTTTCTTCGCCGCAGATGTAGGCGCCCGCGCCGCGATGGACGAAGACGTCGAAGTCATAGCCCGAACCGCAGGCGTTCTTGCCCAGCAGGCCGGCGGCATAGGCCTCGTCCCGCGCGGCGAACAGCGTCTCGGCCTCGCGGATATATTCGCCGCGAATGTAGATGTAGGCCGCCCGCGCGCGCATCGCGAAGCCGGCGACCAGCGCGCCTTCCAGCAGCTTGTGCGGATCGTGGCGGATGATCTCGCGGTCCTTGCACGAACCCGGCTCGGATTCGTCGGCGTTGATCACCAGGAAGCTGGGCCGCCCATCCTTGCTTTCCTTGGGCATGAAGGACCACTTCATGCCGGTGGGGAAGCCCGCGCCGCCACGGCCGCGCAGGCCGGACGCCTTGATTTCCTCGATGATGCCGTCCTGCCCACGTTCGAGCAGCGCCTTGGTGTTGTCCCAGTCCCCGCGCGCCTGCGCGGCAGGCAGGTTCCACGGCTGGTAGCCGTAGACGTTGGTGAAGATGCGGTCCTTGTCGGCGAGAGCCATGGCTTACCATTCCCCCCGATAATCGTGGTTTTCACCGACCATCGCGGTCAGGTTGCTGAGCGCGCCGGCCGGTTCCACCGTGTGGCGGCCGGGAAGCTGCGTGCCGGTCTTGGGCTGCTTGCCCGCGGCCAGTTCGTCGAGGATGCGTTCCATGTCGGCGGGGGTCAGATCCTCGTAGTTGTCGTCGTTGATCTGGACCATCGGCGCCGAAGCGCAGTTGCCCATGCATTCAACCTCGGTGAACGACCAGAGGCCGTCATCGGTGATGTGCCCCGCCTTCATCCCGCGCTTCTTGCAGGCGGCGATGATGTCGTCCGATCCGCGCAACATGCACGGCGTGGTGCCGCAGACCTGCACGTGGAAACGGCCGATCGGCGCGATGTTGTACATCGTGTAGAACGTCGCGACCTCGACCACGCGGATGATCGGCATGGAGAGATAGGCGGCGACGTATTCCATCACCGGGATCGGCAGCCAGCCTTGCGTGTTCAGTTCCGCGCCGACCTGCCGCTGGGCCAGATCGAGCAGCGGCATCACCGCCGAGCGCTGCCGCCCTTCGGGATAGCGCGCCACGATCTCTTTCGCCTTCTCCGCGTTCTCGGCAGTCCAGGCAAAGGCGCCCCAGCGGGCGCGCAGTTCCGGGGTATCCGGTTCGATGTAGCGGTCAGCCATCAGCGAATAAACTCCACCCGAGAGCACTTGTCGCCCTCGAAAGTATAGACTGCGATCACGTCGAACGGTTCGACCAGGGCCGATCCGTCGGTGGCGGGGCCGCGCGTGACGTGTTCGCGCATCAGCACGTAATCGCCGATCGCCTGCGCGTCCCGGATCTCGGCATGGTTCTGCGGCCAGCGGGCGAACGCGGCGGCAAGGCCGGAACGCGTGCCTTCCTTGCCCTCGCGCACCACATCACCACGGTAGTTCGCCTCGCTGGCGTCGTCGGTCATGTGCGAGACGTAGGTATCCACATCCTGCGCGTTGTAGGCCGCGATCATTGCCTTCGCGGTGCGCAGGTTGGATTCTTCGGGGCTGCTCACCGGTCGCACTCCCCGAACACCACGTCGATGGCGCCAAGGATCGCGGTCGCGTCGGGCAGCATGTGGCCCTTGCACATGAAGTCCATCGCCTGAAGGTGGCTGAACGCCGTCGGCCGGATCTTGCAGCGGTACGGCTTGTTGCTGCCGTCCGAGACGAGATAGACGCCGAATTCGCCCTTGGGGCTTTCGGTGGCGACATAGACTTCGCCGGCCGGAACGTGGAAGCCTTCCGAATAGAGCTTGAAGTGATGGATCAGCGATTCCATCGAGCTCTTCATCTCGCCACGCTTGGGCGGGACCACCTTGCGGTCGGTCGAGCTGACCGGGCCTTCGGGCATTTCGGCCAGGCACTGCTTCATGATCCGCGCGGACTGGCGGACTTCCTCCACGCGCACCATGAAGCGATCATAGCAATCGCCGCTGGTGCCGACCGGAATTTCGAAGTCCATGCGATCATAGACGTCATAGGGCTGCGCCTTGCGCAAATCCCACGCGATGCCCGAGCCGCGGATCATCGGGCCGGAAAAGCCCCAGCGGATCGCGTCTTCCTTGCTGACCACCGCGATATCGACGTTGCGCTGCTTGAAGATGCGGTTGTCGATGAGGAGGCTCATCGCGTCCTCGAACAGCTGCGGCAGGCGCGTGTCGAGCCAGTCGCCGATGTCGGTCAGAAGCTTCAGCGGCACGTCCTGGTGCACGCCGCCGGGGCGGAACCAGGCCGAATGCATCCGCGCGCCCGAAGCCCGCTCGAAGAAGTTGAGGCAATCCTCGCGGATTTCGAACAGCCACAGGTTCGGCGTCATCGCGCCCACGTCCATGACGTGCGACCCGATGTTGAGCATGTGATTGCAGATGCGCGTCAGTTCCGCGAACAGCACGCGCAGGTACTGACCGCGCAGCGGCACCTCGAGGTTGAGCAGCTTTTCGACCGCGAGCACGTAGGAGTGCTCCATGCCCAGCGGCGAGCAGTAGTCGAGCCGGTCGAAGTACGGCAGCGCCTGGGTATAGGTCTTGTACTCGATCAGCTTTTCGGTGCCGCGGTGAAGCAGGCCGACGTGCGGATCGATCCGTTCGATGATCTCGCCGTCCAGCTCCATGACCATGCGCAGCACGCCGTGCGCCGCCGGGTGCTGGGGGCCGAAGTTGATCGTGTAGTTGGTGATGACCTCGTCGCCGGTGGTCGGCGATTCTTCGAGCTGGAAGCTCATGCGCCGTCTCCTTCAACCTTGCGGTCTGCTTTTGCCGGAGCGCCGGGCTCGTCCTTGGCCGTCGTCTTGGGCGCGCCTGCGACCGGCTTCGCCGCTTCGGCATTGGCCTTGTCGCCCGCGCCGGTATCGGCGGGCTTTTCGGTGACCTTCGGCGTATCGACCTTGGGCGCAGGGGCGGGCGCCGCCGGCGCGGGCGAAGCCGCCGCCTTTTCATCGCCCGGCAGCACGTATTCCGCGCCTTCCCACGGGCTCATGAAATCGAACTGCCGCAGGTCCTGCGCCAGCTCGACGGGTTCATAGACCACGCGCTTGTCCTCTTCGGAATAGCGCAGTTCGACATAGCCGGTCAGCGGGAAGTCCTTGCGGAACGGATGCCCCTGGAAGCCGTAGTCGGTGAGGATGCGGCGCAAGTCCGGATGGCCGGCGAACAGCACGCCGAACATGTCGTAAACCTCGCGCTCGTACCAGCCGGCAACGGGCCACAGCGTCGTCACCGTTGGCACCGGCGTTGCCTCGTCCGTCGAAACCTTGACGATCACGCGATGGTTCTTCGTCAGCGACAACAGGCAGTAGCAGACCTCGAAACGGTCGGGCCGCTGCGGATAGTCGACGCCGGCGATTTCCATGAGCTGCTGGTATTCGTGCCCGTCACGCAGCAGGCGCAGCGCGTCCTCCACGCGGTCGCGCACGACGGTCAGCAGGACTTCGCCATGCTCTTCCTTCGCCGAAACCAGCATGGCGCCCAACGCCGCCGAAAGCGTGTCCAGTACGCCTTCGTTCGAGGTGAAGCGCGGGGCGGAATGAACGACCGTCATGCCCTTCTCCTCAACGCTCGAGCGTGCCGACGCGGCGGATCTTCCGCTGCAGCTGCATCACGCCGTAAAGCAGCGCCTCGGCGGTGGGGGGGCAGCCCGGTACGTAGATATCGACCGGCACGATGCGATCGCAGCCGCGCACCACCGAATA
>NZ_DDFB01000034.1:45189-105633 GCF_002336885.1 Novosphingobium sp. UBA1939
GATCATCACGTCCGACTGGCGCGGGGATGCGCGCGGCGCGACGCCGAAGCGCTCCATGTCGTAGCGCGGCATGTTCACGTGGATCATCTCGACCGCGCAGCAGGCCAGGCCGAACGTCATCCACCACAGCGAACCGGTGCGCGCCCACTGGAACAGTTCCTCGGTCGAGGTGACGAGGAAACCCTTGTCCGAAACCTCGGCATTGAGGCTTTCGAAAAACGCCTGATCGGGCGCGGTGATGGCAGAGCCGGCGGCAGCGCCGGTTGCAGTCGGAGCGGTGACCATGTTGCTCATTCCCAATCCAGCGCTCCCTTTTTCCAGGCGTAGGCAAACCCGACGACCAGTTCCGCCAGGAACAGCATCATCGTGAACCAGCCGGCCCAGCCCGTTTCCTTCAGGCTGACCGCCCAGGGAAACAGGAACGCCGCTTCCAGATCGAAGATGATGAACAGGATCGCGACCAGGTAGAACCGGACGTCGAACTGGCTGCGCGGGTCCTCGAACGCGGGGAAGCCGCATTCGTACTCGCTGAGCTTCTCCGCGTTGGGATTGTAGGTTCCCGTCAAGCGGGAAACGCCCATCGGCAGGAACACAAAGGCACTGGAAAGCGCGAGAGCGATCCCGAGGAAGATCAGGATCGGCAGATATTGTGACAGATCGACCAAGGGGCTGACTCGCCTAGCTGGTGTTCGCTCCGCGCCCTAGTCCCGACGCCGCCCGCGCGCAAGTGCCGTGCAGCGCCCGCAAGGGCAGTTTCTCCACCCTTTTGGCCTTCCCGTGCCGATTACAGCCCCGTTTCCGGGCCTCCCGCGATCGTATGCGGGGCTTACTTAAGTTGCATCTTCAGGGTGCGCTGCGTCGCGGCACCATAGGGCGGCCGCAACCCTGCCAGCTTCGCAAGATCGACCTTCGGCTGACGATAGACCGCGCGCGCATGGCTGAACGTGCGGAAACCTTCCACGCCATGATAACTGCCCATTCCCGAAGGCCCGATTCCGCCGAACGGCAGGTCATCGGCCGAAACGTGGAAGATCACGTCGTTGACGGTAACGCCGCCCGAGATGGTGCGGGTCAGTACCTTCTCCGCCTCGGCCTTGTCCTGGCCGAAGTAGTACAGCCCCAGCGGACGATCGTGCGCGTTGACGTAATCGATCACCTCGTCGATCGCGCGATAGGTTTTCACCGGCAGGACCGGACCGAAGATTTCCTCCTGCATCACGCGCATGTCGTCGTTGACGTTGCGCAGGATGGTCAGCGGCATCTTGTTGCCGTTGGTGCCGGCGAAGTCCTCGCCGCCCGGATTGACGACGATCGCCTCGGCGCCTTTCTCTCGCGCATCCTCCACAAGCCCCGCCAGACGATCGCGGTGGCGGCGGTTGATGACCGAGGTGTAGTCGTCGTTGGCGAGCAGCGTCGGATACATCGAGCTGACTCCGGCGGCGACCGCGGCGATGGCGCGATCCTCCAGTTCCTCGGGCACCATCATGTAGTCGGGCGCGAGGCATATCTGCCCCGCGTTCATCATCTTGCCCAGCGCCACACGCTCTGCGCTGCGCTGGAGATCGGCGCTGCGGCCGAAGATCGTGGGCGACTTGCCGCCCAGTTCCAGCGTGACCGGCACGAGGTGATCGGCGGCGGCATGGAGCACGTGGCGGCCGATCGGCGTCGCCCCGGTGAACAGCAGATGGTCGAACGGCAGCCCGCAAAACGCCTGCCCGGTTTCCGGCCCGCCCGTGATGACGGCCACTTCCTCTTCCGCGAAATAACGCGGGAACAGTTCCTGCATCAGTTCGGACGTGCGCTCGGTAAACTCCGAAGGCTTGAGCATCGCGCGGTTGCCGGCGGCGAAAGCCTGGGCCAGCGGGGCCATGGTCAGCCCGACCGGGAAGTTCCACGGCGCGACGATGCCGATCACGCCCTTGGGTTCGTAGCGCACTTCCGCCCGCGCACCGAGCAAGTTCAGCGGGAAGTTGACGTGGCGCTTTTCGGGACGCGACCAGCGCTTCATCCGCTTCTGCGAATAGCGCACGATGCTGACCGAGGGCATGATGTCGGTCAGCATGGACTGTTCGTGGCTGCGGTGGCCGAAATCGGCGCTCATCGCCTTGGCGAACGCCTCGCCATGCTCCTTGAGCATGGTGGCGCAACGCTCCAGCCGGTCGTGCCGCACCGAAAGCGCTTCGGGGCGCGCCGCCGTGAAGGCCGTGCGCTGGCGTTCCAGAACGGCCAGCATGTCCGTGCGATTCGTCTCGTTCATCACAATCCCCGTCCCCGAACCGCTTGTGCCGGTCCGATTTATCCGAAGCCCTGGAACAGGAAGACCGGCCAGCCGGCGGCGGCGAGACAGGTTCCGAGCGGCAGGGCCGTTTGGCGCGAGACCTTACGGCCTCCCGCCAGCAAAGCAACCGTTGCGAGAAGCCCGATCACGCTGCCTCCCAGCAGGGTGGCGACCGTCCCCACCGGCCCCAACCACAGGCCGATCGCGCCCAGCAGCAGCGGGTCCCCTCCCCCCATGCCTTCGCGGCCGCGCACCCGGCGATAGTAGGCGGCGATCAGCCAGAGCATGCCGAAGCCTGTCAGCGCGCCCGCGCCGGCCCACAGGACCGGACCGCTATCTTGCTCCACCGCCCCGCGCAGCAGCGCGAGCGCGCCTCCCGAACCGGCGAGCGTGCCCACCAGCGGCAAGGGTAGCCAGAAGTGCCGCAGATCGAGCAACGCCAGCAACAGCAGTTGCCAGCCCAGTATCATTGCAGCCAGCGCGGTGCGATCGGGCATGGCGATGACGGAAACCAGCGCCACCGTCGCGCCGCCCAGTTCGCAGCCAAGCTGCCAGCCACCGATCGCACCGCCGCAGGTCCGGCAGCGCCCCCGCTGCACGAGCCAGGACAACACCGGCACAAGCTCCAGCGGGCCAAGCGTCCGCCCGCAATGATCGCAGGCCGACCGCCCTGTCACGACCGACCGTTCCTCCGGCAACCGCGCCAGCGCCGCGCCCAGGAAGCTCCCGACGATCGCGCCCAGCATCGCCGACGCGGACCAGATCAGCGGCAGGCTGGCATATGCCACGCGTTCGTGACTCCCCCGTCGGCTCGATTGCCATGAGCGCGGCGTGGCAGTATGGCCCCGCCAAGTCCAGCCCCGGCGCGATCGTGGCCACAGGAACCGCCAACGAACCGCAACGGATCGTCAGATGGTTGCCGCCCGCCCGGACCGACCCCATATCCGGGTCTTTCCTGACCCGACCATTGAAGGAGTGTGATCGCCATGGCCCAGTTTTCCGCCGCAGACCCGGTCGTCATCCTGTCTTACGCGCGCACTCCGATGGGTTCGATGCAAGGCGCGCTGTCCGATGCCGCCGCCACCGACCTCGGCGCCACCGCCGTCAAGGCCGCCGTCGAGCGTGCCGGCGTGGCGGGTGACAAGATCGACCGCGTCTACATGGGCTGCGTGCTGCCCGCCGGTCTCGGCCAGGCGCCGGCGCGCCAGGCCGCGATCAAGGCCGGCCTGCCCAAGTCCGTGCAGGCAACCACCGTCAACAAGGTCTGCGGCTCCGGCATGCAGACCGTGATCATGGGCGCCGAGGCGCTGGCTTCCGGCAGCGTCGACGTGATCGTGGCCGGCGGCATGGAAAGCATGACCAACGCGCCATACCTGCTCAAGAAGCACCGTTCGGGCGCGCGCATCGGGCATGATACCGCCTACGATCACATGTTCCTCGATGGCCTGGAAGACGCCTACGAGCCGGGCCGCGCGATGGGCACGTTCGCGCAGGATACCGCCAACGAATACCAGCTGACCCGCGAAGCGCAGGATGGCTACACGATCGAATCGCTGCGCCGCGCGCAGACCGCGATCGCGGAAGGGGCGTTCGTGGACGAAATCGCGCCGGTGACCGTGAAGTCGCGCGGCGGCGATGTCGTGGTCGATACCGACGAACAGCCCGGCAAGGGCCGCCCGGACAAAATTCCGACGCTCAAGCCCGCCTTCGCCAAGGACGGCACGATCACGGCCGCCACCTCCAGCTCGATTTCCGACGGCGCCGCCGCCGTGGTGATCACTCGCCAGAGCGTTGCCGATGCGGAAGGCCTGAAGCCGGTGGCGAAGGTTGTCGCGCTGGCCGCGCACGCGCAGGAACCGAAGGACTTCACGGTCGCCCCGGTCGGCGCGATCAACAAGGTGCTGGAACGGGCCGGCTGGTCGATCGCCGATGTCGATCTGTTCGAAGTGAACGAAGCTTTCGCCTGCGTCGCGATGTTCGCGATGCACGATCTGGGCATCCCGCACGAGAAGATCAACGTGCACGGCGGCGCCACGGCGCTGGGCCATCCGATCGGCGCCAGCGGCACGCGCATCGTCACCACGCTGATCGGCGCGCTGAAGCGCCACGGCAAGACCAAGGGCGTGGCCAGCCTGTGCATCGGCGGCGGCGAAGCCACCGCGCTGGCGATAGAGCTGGTCTGACCCGCAAGAAAATGGCGGGGCGCCGGCGTTACGGTGCCCCTGCCCCCCAGATGGCCGCTTGCTGGGCATAGCCCTTGCGGCCATTAACATCGAACTGGCACCAGCCGGCGCCGCAATCGCCGATCGTGCCCACCACGCCGGGCGCCAGCCGCCACAGCAGCCGGCCCGAGCCGTCGGCCTTTTCGCGCATCTCCGCGACGCCGCCCTTGACCATGCCGGTATGGGCGCGCGCCAGGAACTGGGCGAGCATCCACCCGCGCGAACCGTCCGGGTCCTCCACCAGCCGCCAGCCGCCCATCACGCGCAGCACCTTCATCGGCAACCCCTTGCGCACGTAGGTCCAGTTGATCCGGTATTCCCGGCCGGGGCCGACGCGCATGTTCGATTCATCCTTGCGCAGCGAAACCCAGTATGGCGCGCCGCCATCCTCCGCGCGCACGGCGTGGCTGGAAAGACCGGCGGACACGGCAAGGACGCAGGGCAGGACATACTTCACGGCACGCACGACACGGAAACCCCAGACCAAATCCAACAAAAACTTGCCCGCCATGCGATACAGCATTGGCACGACAGGGCAACCACGCGCTTGACCATCCCTGTCCCGCAGGCATAGCGATACGATCATGCCAACGCACCAGAGCGCCGCCGGCGCGCGCACCGCGCACGAAGCCGTCAAACGCCGGATCGAGGGGAAACCCTCGGTCATCGTCACCCGCCGCCTGCTGCCGGAAACCGAACAGCGGATGCGCGAACTGTTCGACGTGACACTGAACGCCGATGACCGGGCGATGACGCGCGACGAACTCGTCGCCGCGATGCAATCCTGCAATGTGCTGGTGCCGACCGTGACCGACACGATCGACGCCGGGATGATTGCCGAAGCGGGCGACCGGCTGGGCCTGATCGCCAATTTCGGCGCCGGCATCGAACATATCGACCTGGCCGCCGCCCGCGCCCGCAAGATCATCGTGACCAACACGCCCGGCGTCTTCACCGACGATACGGCGGACATGACGCTGGCGCTGATCATTTCCGTCGCGCGGCGGCTCAACCATGGCGGCCGCATCCTGCGCGCCGGCAAGTGGCAAGGCTGGGCGCCATCCACGCTGCTTGGCCACCGGCTCAACGGCAAGACGCTGGGCATCATTGGCATGGGCCGGATCGGGCAGGCCGTGGCGCACCGCGCCCGCGCCTTCGGCCTGCAGGTCGCCTATCACAACCGGCACCGCCTGCCCGAAGCGCTCGAAACCATGCTGGGCGCACGCTACGTCGCCGATCTCGACACCCTGATTGGCGATGCGGACATCCTGTCGCTGCACTGCCCCGCCTCGCCCGAAACGCACCACCTGCTCGATGCCAGGCGGATCGCGCTGATGAAGCCCGAAGCCTACCTCATCAATACCGCGCGCGGGCAGATCGTGGACGAACAGGCGCTGATCGAAGCGCTCGTGGCAGGGCGTATCGGTGGCGCGGGACTCGACGTGTTCGAGCACGAGCCGCAGGTCGATCCGCGCCTCCTGGCGCACCACAACGTAGCGATCCTGCCGCACATGGGCAGCGCCACGTTCGAGGGCCGCATCGCATCGGGCGAAAAGGTCATGGCCAACATCCGCTTCTGGGCCGACGGACATCGCCCGCCCGATCAGGTGCTGGAAGGCTGGGTCTGACGCCGCCGATCCGGCGCCATCGCCTCCTCTGCCTGTACAGGGCCAAGCGCTTCGCCTAGGGGCTTGAACGGACACCGCATAACCGCAAGCGCGGACGGAGGGGCAAGAGTGCGCAAGTTTCTGGCAACGGCCGCGATGGCCGCGACATCGGCCATTCCGGCACTGGCGCAGGCCCAGACCGCCACTACGCTCGATTCCGCCGACAGCGGCGATACCGCCTGGCTTCTCGCGGCTTCGGCGCTGGTGCTGATGATGGCCGCGCCGGGCCTTACCCTGTTCTACGGCGGCCTGGTGCGCGCCAAGGGCTTCCTGGCGGTGATGGTGCAGACCGGCGCAATCATCGCCGTTGCCTCGCTGCTGTGGATCGCCGCTGGCTATACGCTGGCCTTCGGCGAAGTGACCAATGGCTGGATTGGCGCCGGCAATGCCTGGATGCTGCTCAATCTCGGCAATGTGCGCGGCAGCTACGGCGTGCCCGAAAGCGCGTTCGCCCTGTTCCAGATGTGCTTCGCGCTGATCACCCCCGCGCTGATGGTCGGCGCCTGGGTCGATCGCGCGCGGTTCGGCTGGGTCGTCGCCTTTTCGGCGTTGTGGAGCCTGATCGTCTATGCGCCCGTCGCGCACTGGATCTGGGGCGGCGGCTGGCTGGCGACCAAGCTCGGCACGCTGGATTTCGCCGGCGGCATCGTGGTCCACACCACCGCCGGCGTCTCGGCGCTGGTCGTCGCCATGCTGCTGGGCAAGCGCAACGGCTTTCCCAAGTCTCTGATGCTGCCGCACAGCCCGGCGCTGACGTTGGCCGGCGCGGCGCTGCTGTGGGTGGGCTGGTTCGGCTTCAACGGCGGCTCGGCGCTGGCCGCCAACGACGACGCGGCCTCCGCCATCATCAACACCCACGCCGCCGCCAGCGCGGCGGCGCTGGCCTGGCTGCTGATCGAAAAGCTGACCGTGGGCAAACCCACCTCGGTGGGCTTCGCCACCGGCGCGATCGCCGGCCTAGCCACGGTGACGCCGGCCGCCGGCTTCATCGCGCCGGGTGCGGCGATGCTGCTCGGCGTTGCCGCCGCGGCGGTATGCTATCCGATGATCCTGCTTGTGAAGCACAAGCTCCATATCGATGATTCGCTTGACGTTTTCGCAGTGCATGGCGTGGGCGGCATGCTCGGGTCGATCCTGCTCGCGGTGTTCGTCTCGCCGTCGCTGGGCGGCACCGGCTATGCCGATGGCATGGGCATGGCGCGCCAGATCGTCGGGCAGGTCGGCGGCGTGGGCATCGTGGCGATCTGGAGCGCCTTTGCCACCACCATCGCCGCCCTGATGGTCTCGATGGTGATACCGATGCGCGTCACCGAAGACGAGGAACGGGACGGTCTGGACCTGACCAGCCACGGCGAACGGGCGTGGGAAATGGACTGACGGCGGGCGACCCGGCCTTCCCCAGACGTTCGGGTCATCGTCCCGAAATCACCGCCGATGCCGATGTTGCTTCATACCCTGCTGATCGATAACGATTCTTTTACCGGCCATTGATACGTCATCTCCGAAGGAGTGATGTGATGGTCCAGCACAAATTGGCGGACGCCCTTGAGGCGAGGACCGCGCATCGACGCCGCCTGACGCTGTCGGTAGAAGCCAATGTCACCGCAGCGGGTACGCCCGTCGACGCCAGGCTGCTCGACTTGTCGGAACGCGGCTTCCTGCTCGAAAGCGATACCGCGCTGGACGAAGGCGATGTGGTAGACATCGGTCTGCCCGAAACGGCCTCGGCCACCGAGGCGGTCGTCGTGTGGACAGCGGGCACGCGCCACGGCTGCGAATTCGTTACGCCGATCAGCCGCGCCACCGTCAGCGCGCTGCTGCTGCGTTCGCCCGCGCTGCATGGCCAGGTGACGATCCCGGCGGACCAGCGATCGCAGGAAGTGTTCTCGCCCCGCGCGAAGTTGGCGATCTGGATCGGCCTTGCCTTGCTGGCATGGCTGCCGATCATCGTCGCCTTCAGCCTCTGGGGCTGAAGGCGCGGCCGCACCACTTACCCGCGCAAGGTCTTCGGCGTCAGTCCCCCGTCAGGATACGATCGACCAATTGCTTCACGCTGGGCGTGAAGTTGTTCGAATAGAACGGGTCCTGCTTGAAACGATAGGCCGCGTGGCCGGCGAACATGAGGTTCTGATCCACCGGGCCGCCGTGCGCGATGTCCTGCAACGTCTTCTGGATGCAGAAGCTGCGCGGATCGGCGAGCCGGCCGGTGGTATAGTCGTCATGATCCTTCCAGGACGAAAAGCCACAGTGGGAAAGACAGCCCATGCAATCGGCCTGATCCTTGCGGATTTCCTCACGCTCGGCGGGCGTCACGAACACGATGGTATCGTCCGGCGTGCGCAGTGCATCGGTATAGCCCGCACCAAACCAGTTGCGCGCGCGATCGAGATCGGCTGGCGTGACCCAGAAGTTCTTGCCCTTCACCCCGACATCGAGTTGCACGGTGTGTTCGCCCGCCGCGACCTTGGAATAGGGAATCTGGCGTTCCGAACGCGCTTCGAGATTGCGCAGGAAGGGATTGCGCACGGCCGAGCTGTAGAACCCCGTGGGGGAAAAGCGGTGCAGCAGCACGTCGCCCGGTTCCAGCGTGCGCAGATGGTCCTTCCACGCCTGCGGAATGGGGCTTTCGTGCGTCAGCAGCGGCCGCGTGCCGAACTGGAAGGCGATGCTGCCGAGTTCCGGATTGTCGATCCAGTCGTTCCATTCGCGCAGGAACCATACACCGCCGGCCATCACGATCGGCACGTCGTCCGAAACGCCTTCCTTGCGCATCGTATCGCGCAGCGCGGCAACGCGGGGATAGGGATCTTCCGGCGTCAGCGGGTTTTCCGCATTCGACAGGCCATTATGGCCGCCCGCCAGCCACGGGTCTTCGTAGACCACGGCGGCCATCAGATCGGAAACCTTGTGGTAGGCCCGCTTCCACAGCGCGCGAAAGGCGCGCGCGGATGAGACGATCGGCAGATAGTTGACGTTGAACCGCGCCGCGATTTCCGAAAGCTTGTAGGGCATCCCCGCGCCGCAGGTCACGCCGGTAACAAGGCCGCGCGTCTTTTCCAGCACGCCTTCCAGCACCTGCTGCGCACCGCCCATTTCCCACAACACGTTGATGTTGATCGCGCCACGCATGCCGTTGGGGCCGCTGGCGATATCATAGGCGCGCCGCACCTGCTCGACCGCGCCGTCGATCGCGTAGCGGATCAGTTCCTCGTGCCGCTCACGGCGAGTCATGGCGTTGTAAATCTGCGGAATGATCTTGCCTTCGGCGTCATAGCTATCGGCGTTGACGGCGCTGACCGTACCGATTCCGCCCGCAGCCGCCCATGCCCCCGAACTGGCATGATTGGTGGCCGCCACGCCCTTGCCGCCTTCAACCAGCGGCCAGACTTCACGGCCGCCATACAGAATCGGCTTCAACCCCTTGAACGCAGACATAAACCCCTCTCAACGACCCTTCGCGCGCGTGACCTGCCCGGCTTCCAGCCGACACGGCTTTATCTTACCGGGTTCGGGCCGCCTGGGCGCGGCTTCGAACTGTGCATAATAGCCCGCTATTTCGGGCTTACGTTGAAATTCACTCAAGCGGAAGCCCACCGCCTCAAATTCGCAGAACAGAAGCGCCGGCGGCGTTCCGTGCTGTTCGGTCGGCCGGTCCAGATCGACCACGATCACGCGTCCGCCCGGCCGCAGCGCGGGCCAGAGGCGCCACAGGAACGCATAGGGTTCCCCCACTTCGTGATACATGTGGATCAGGAACACGCGGTCGAAACTGTGTTCCGGAATGCGTGGATCGTCGACCGCGCCGGGCTTGATCGACACGTTGTCGAGCCGGTCATGCTCGACGCGCGCGCCCAGCTTGCGCAGCGCCGCCTCGTCGATGTCCTGCGCCAATACGCGCCCCTTGGCGCCGACACGGGCCGCCAGGCGGACGGTGTAATAGCCCTCGCCCGCGCCGATATCGGCCACGGTCATGCCCGGCTGGATCGCGGCCAGGTCCATGACCGTCTGCGCTTCCTTGCGGTTGTCGCGCTCCGCCTCGGTGGTGAAGCCACTGCCGCCCGGTCCCGATACGGGCCTGTCCGCACGCGGGAACGCCCGCGCAGTCGGAGCCCGATCCTCGTCGGACGGCCGCTGGCACGACGCCAGCGCCACGCAGGCCACCCCGATCAGGCCCGCCCGCAGGCCCAGGGCAGCCCGCCTGCTCAATCGTCGTCTTCCACGGCGACCTTTTCGCCGGTCACCTTTTGCGAGAGCGCCGCCGCCATGAACGGATCGAGCGCGCCATCCAGCACGTCCGTGGGATTGGTCGAAACCACACCGGTGCGCAGGTCCTTCACCTGCTGGTAGGGCTGCAACACGTAGGAACGGATCTGGTGGCCCCAGCCGATCTCGGTCTTGGCGGCATATTCGCCGCTCGCCGCCGCCTCGCGCTTGGCCAGTTCGGCTTCGTAGATCCGCGCCTTCAGCATGTTCATCGCGGTCGCGCGGTTCTTGTGCTGCGAACGGTCGTTCTGGCTGGCGACGATGATGCCGGTCGGCACGTGGGTGATGCGCACCGCCGAATCGGTCGTGTTGACGTGCTGCCCGCCCGCGCCCGATGCACGGTAGGTATCGATCTTCAGGTCGGCCGGATTGATATCGACCTCGATGTTGTCGTCGATTTCGGGATAGACCCAGACCGAGCTGAACGAGGTGTGCCGCCGCGCCGAGCTGTCATAGGGGCTGATGCGGACGAGGCGGTGGACGCCGCTTTCCGTCTTCGCATAACCATAGGCATTCTCGCCCTTGATCAGCAGCGTGGCTGACTTGATGCCGGCGGCTTCGCCCGCGTGATAGTCGACCAGATCGACCTTGTAGCCATGCCGTTCGGCCCAGCGCGTGTACATGCGCTGGAGCATTTCCGCCCAGTCCTGGCTTTCGGTGCCGCCGGCGCCGGCGTGGACTTCGAGATAGGCGTTGTTGGCGTCGGCCTCGCCGGCCAGCAATGCCTGCACCTTGTCGTTGTCCGCCCGTTCGGCCAGCGCCGCCAGCGTCGCCAGCCCTTCGTTGATGGTAGCTTCGTCGTCCTCCATCTCGCCCAGTTCGACGAACTCGATCGCGTCGGCCATTTCCTGGCCGATCTGGTTGACTGTGCCGATCGCGGCTTCCAGCCGGCGACGCTCGCGCATCACTTCCTCGGCCTTCTTGGGATCGTCCCACAGCTTCGGGTCTTCGACGCGCGCGTTGAGTTCATCGAGCCGGCGGACGGCGCGATCCCAATCGAGGAACTTGCGCACCAACGCCAGCGACGCTTCGATGCGATCGATATGAGCCTGACCTTCGGCCCGCATGACACCTGAACTCCGTAAATGAGCGGAACCGCTTAGCGAAGCGGCGCGCCAAGTAAAGGCCGGTTATCATTGCCCGGCGCCCGCCTATGCGGGTTATGGCGCTCGAAAAGGGGCCTAGCGGCGCGCGCGCAGGCGCTGCACCGCTTCCAGCGTCAGGCGGACGTGATCGCGATAGTCCATGTCCGAATGCACCAGCACGACCCGGCCATCGCGCCCGATCACGTAGCTGGTGCGCTTGGTCAGCCCGGTGGACGTGCCATCGCGCTTGAGATCGACGTCATAGGCCGCGATCACCTGCGGCGTGGCGGCGGCCACGGCGAACTTGTCGCGGCAGGCTTCGCGCGAAAACTTCTGGAGCGTCGGCAGGTCATCGGCCGACATCCCGACCACGGTGGCCCCGGCGGCACGGAACTGGTCCGTCGCCTCGGCAAAGGCGTGCGCTTCCAGCGTGCAGCCCTGGGTGAAAGCCTTGGGGTAGAAATAGAGCACGACCGGGCCACGGCGCAGCGCCTGGCGCAGGTTGAACTGGAACGTCCGCCCGCCCAGCGCGCCTTGCGCCGCGAAATCGGGCGCGCGCGCCCCTTGCGGCAATTCCGCCTGCGCGGCGAACGGGAGGACAAGGGCGATGGCCGCGGCGGCAGCCTTGATGGAGCGTGGGATCATCCCTCTAATATAGCAGGCTCCGCGCCACGCGGGGAGATGCCAAAACGCGGGCTGCCCGATAGGGCGACGAAGCGGGAACAGGGCCGGGTCAGTAGATCCCGCCCTGTTCCTCCACGAAGCCTTCCTCCCCGCCTTCGGGCGCGGCCGCCGCCCCGTGGCGCGCGGCGCGGGCGCGGCGTAGCGCATCGAGCACGGCTTCCTTGGTCGTCAGTTCTTCCTGGTGGATCGTGCGCCGTGGCTCGGTATCGGGCTTGAACGCCTCCCAGATAACCGACGCCTTGGGTTCATCGTTGTTCGGCATGCCGCCGAACACGCGCTTGCCCGAGACGCGATCGATGCGCACCATACGCACGCCTTCGGGCACCGGGAACGGCACATCGGCCCAGCGCGCGCGGGTGGACTGGACGAACTGCTTGAAGATCGGCGCGGCGATGCGACCGCCCTGCGCATAGCCGCCCAGGCTGCGCGGCTGGTCGTAGCCCATGTACACACCGGCGATGATGTCGGGCGAACCGCCCACGAACCATACGTTCGTCGGCCCGGACGTCGTGCCGGTCTTGCCGAACAGTGGCAGGTTGAGATCGCGCAGCGTCACCGCCGTGCCGCGAATGACCACACCTTCGAGCATGTGGACGACCTGGTAGGCGGTGCGCGCATCCATCACCTGACGGCCCGACGGCTTCAGGCGGGGCATGGGCTTGCCGTCCCACCGCGCCATGTTGCACCCGTCGCACGGCCGGTTGTCGGCGCGCCACACGACCTTGCCGTTGCGGTCCTGCACGAAATCGATCACCGACGGATCGTGCTGGCGCCCATGGTTGGCCAGCGCCGAATAAGCGTTGACCATGCGCAGCACCGTGGTGTCTCCAGCGCCCAGCGCCATCGACAGGAACGGCTTGTAATCGCCGATGCCAACATCGCGGATCGTCTTCACCACGCGATCCATGCCGGTATCGTTGGCAATGCGCACGGTCATCAGGTTGCGCGACTGTTCGAGGCCCCAGCGCATCGTGTGGCTGCCCGAACCGCCTTCGCCACCGAAGTTGCGGAAGCACTTCTGGCCCAGCGCCGCGCCCTGATAGACGCAGAACGTGCCGTCGACGACCATGGAGGCCGGTGTCATCCCGTTATCGAGGCCAGTGGCATAGACGAAAGGCTTGATCGTGGAGCCGGGCTGGCGCTGTGCCTGCGTAGCGCGGTTGAACGAGCCCAGCCGCGCATCGAAACCGCCCTGCATGGCCAGCACGCGCCCGCTCTGCGGGTCTTCGACCACCATGCCGCCCGAGACTTCCGGCACGGTCCGCACCGCCCAGGCATTGCCGTTGGGCGCCACCGTGATCACATCGCCCGGCTTCATCGCCTGCGGCATGCCATAGAGCGGCCCCGTGGTGCCATCGGCAAAGCCGATCTGGCCGCTATCGCCCCTGCGCGAAAGCACCACGCCGACGCGCCAGTCGAGATAGCGGATCGAGAGGTTGCTGGTGATGAGCTGGGTCTGCCAGTTACCATCGGAGAGGTCGATCGTCGCTACCGGTCCGTGCCACGGCCGCCCGCCCGAATAGCGCAGCAGGCCCGCGCGCAACGCGTCCTGTGCCGCCGTCTGCAACTGGGTATCGAGCGAGGTCCGCACCCACAGCCCGCCGGCATAGACGCTGTTGGGGCCATCCTCGGCCTTTTCGCCGAACTTGTCGATCAGCTGGCGGCGCACTTCCTCCAGGAAATAGCCGGCATCGGCGGTGTAGTTCTCCGCCCGCCGCGCCACCAGGCCCAGCGGTTGCGCCTTGGCCTCGTCCGCCTGCGCCTGCGTGGCCCAGCCGTTGCGGACCATCTGGTCCAGCACCCAGTTGCGGCGCGCCACCGCCTCGTCATGGAACTTGGTGCGGCCATACTTCTCCGGCGCCTTGGGCAGGATGGCGAGGAACGCCACCTCGTGCAGCTTCAGATCGCCCACATCCTTGTCGAAATAGGCCCGCGACGCCGCCTGCACGCCGAAGCTCTGGCGGCCCAGCGGGATTTCGTTGAGATAGAGCTCAAGGATCTGCTGCTTGGTCAGCACGCCCTCGATGCGCCGGGCCAGGATCAGTTCCTTGAGCTTGCGCGTGATCGAGTATTCGTCGCCCAGCAGGATGTTCTTGGCGACCTGCTGGGTGATCGTGGACCCGCCCCGCGCGCGCTGGCCGGAGCCGAACTTGGTGGCATAATCGAACACCGCGCCGACGAAGCCGGTGTAATCGATGCCGCCGTGCGTCCAGAACGTCTTGTCCTCTGCCGAAAGGAAGGCGTTGATCAGCGGCTCGGGAAAATCGACGAAGCGCAACTGCACGCGCCGTTCGCGCGCATAGGACGACGCAATCTCGCCATCCGCGCCGCGCACCATCGTGGGCAGCGGCGGCTGATAGGTCAGCAGCTTGTCGGCCGAGGGCAGCCCCCGCGCCACGAACACCCAGACAAGGAAATAGAGCGCGACCAGCGCGCCAAGGGCATAACCCCCGAAACGGAACCACTTCCTTTCGCGCCAGGTTTGGCGGAACCATGCAAACAGCCCCGATGCCTCGCGGCGGATGCGGTAGCTGATGCTCTTCTGGGGCGTATCTTCGGCCATCGTGCGCGCCCTCTAGCACGCCCTTTCCGTCATAAGCCAGTAGGCGCGCGCATCATGGAGCAATCCCCGCCGCCTCCTGCCGGGCCAGGAAAATCTCCACGGCCTGCGCCACGCGCCCCGCAAACTGCTTACGCCAGGCGGGATCGATCAGGCGCCGGGCGTCGTCGGGGCTGCTGATATAGCCCGCCTCCACCAGCACCGAAGGAAGATCCAACGATTTCAGCACGACGAAAGCGGCCTGCCGCTGCGGATTGGCATGAAACGTGACCACCCCCTGCCCTTCCCGCACCACCAGATCGGAGAAGCGCTGCGACCGCTCCCGCATCTCGCGCCGCGAAAGATCGACCAGAATGGTCGCGACCGCATTGGACTTTCCGCCCAGCGCCACGCCGTTGACATCATCGGCGCGGTTTTCGCGTTGCGCCACCAGATCGGCGACCGCATCGGAACCGCGATCCGACAGAGTATAAACCGTTGCGCCGTTTGCGTCCGGCTTTTCCGCCGCATCCGCGTGAATCGACACGAACAGGTCGGCCTTCAACTGTCGGGCTATGCCGGCGCGTTCCTCCAGCACGAGAAACCGGTCGCTGTCGCGCGTCATTGCCACGCGCACGCGGCCATCGGCGAGCAGCGCTTCGCGCAGCGCCTTGGCCAGGGCCAGCGTGACGTTCTTTTCGCGCAACGTGCCCTCGCCGCTCGCGCCCGGATCGTGACCACCGTGACCGGCATCGATCACCACCAGCGGCCGGCTGGCATCCGCCGGCCCTTCGACGGGTGGCAGGCCAATCCCGCGCGATCCATCAGGCAGCGTCAGCCGCAGGACGTATCCATCGCCGGGATTGCCGATGCGCAGCACGAAATATCCCCACGACAGCAAGGCCGCCAAAGGCAGCACAAACCCCGCGATGATCCCGACCCGCCGCAACATCGCCATCCGCTATGCAGGTCCGGTTTCGGTCGGTCCAGCCGGAATCGTGGACGGCACTTCCCGCCCGCCCGACACGCATCGAAAAATGCCGCCGGAAATTGCTCCGGGGAAATCATCGCCATTGTTTTAATTGCTGGTTTGGATTTGTAATGCTAGCACCCTTCCACCGGGGCAAGCCAGCACCGGCGCCAGCCTTGAATATGCCCTCCCTGCCCCCATTTGACCGGACAGGACGGCGGAACCAGGCAATGTGGAGCCGCTGGCAAAAATCCGGAACGCGGGGATGACGAAGCAGAAACGCTCACTCACCCGCGCCGTGAAGGTTGATGCTGTGATGATGAGCCGAGTTTCGATTGAGCAGAAGCGCCCCGGAAGGGCCGCTCGCGCTTGGTCGATACCGCTTCCGACAGGCCGAAGCCTGACGGAAGCCGGCGCGCGCATTTCGCCGCGCATTGTCAGCACTGCAGACGCAAACCAACCGCCGCCGGGCGGAGAGCGCGACAGGACCGAGGTTCAGGCGCTCCGAACCGGCATTTCCGCATTCGCGATACGTCATGGCCGGGCCGTCGCCCGGCTGTCCGGCGTTCGCGCTTCACCAAAGAACCGCGCCCGGTACCCGGATACAATCCCGTGGCGGCGCGGCTGGAGATTCCATAATGACCACGCGCATGCTAATCGATGCGCGCCACCAGGAAGAAACCCGGGTGGCGGTGCTCAAGGGCAACCGTATTGAAGAATTCGACTTTGAATCGGCTGATCACAAGCAGATCAAGGGCAACATCTATCTCGCCAAGGTAACCCGCGTCGAACCGTCGCTGCAGGCGGCGTTCGTCGATTTCGGCGGCAACCGTCACGGGTTCCTGGCCTTCAGCGAAATCCATCCGGATTACTATCAGATCCCCAAGGAGGATCGCGAGGCGCTGCTGGCGGAAGAAGCCGCGCATGCCGAGGAAGAAGCCGCCCTGCGCGCGGCCGAGGAAGACGCGGACGACGGCTTTGGCGATGAAGGCGATGCCTTCGGCGATGAAGAAGGCGTGACCGAAGTCGACACTTCGGAAAAGGACGATGTCGCCACGATCGAAGGCGGCGTGGTCGAAGGGGAAAACGAAGAGGCCGAACAGGACGCCGAGGCGGAAGACGCCTCTGCCGATAACGGCGGTCGCCGCCCGCGGCGCGGACGCCGGCAGGGCCGCGGCCAGGCCAAGGAAGCCGACGAATTGCGCGCCAAGCGCATGGCGCTGCGCCGCCGCTACAAGATCCAGGACGTGATCCAGCGCCGGCAGGTGCTGCTGGTCCAGGTCGTCAAGGAAGAGCGCGGCAACAAGGGTGCGGCACTGACCACCTACCTGAGCCTTGCGGGCCGCTATTGCGTGCTCATGCCCAATTCCAGCCATGGCGGCGGCATCAGCCGCAAGATTTCCAGCGCTTCGGACCGCAAGCGGCTGAAGTCGATCATCGGCGAACTGGAACTGCCCAAGTCGATGAGCTGCATCGTCCGCACTGCCGGGCTGCAGCGCACCAAACCCGAGATCAAGCGCGACTTCGATTATCTCGCCCGCCTGTGGGACGAAATCCGCGAGCGCACGCTGCATTCCAGCGCGCCGGCGCTGATCCATTCGGACAGCGACCTGATCAAGCGCGCGATCCGCGACATCTACAACCGCGACATCGAGGAAGTGATCGTCGAAGGCGAAGCCGGATACCGTGCCGGCAAGGACTTCATGAAGCTGCTGATGCCCAGCCACGCCAAGCGGGTGAAGCACTATGCCGATCCGGTGCCGCTGTTCCAGCGGTACGGCGCGGAAGACCAGCTTACCGCGATGTACGATCCGGTGGTCCAGCTGAAGTCGGGCGGCTATCTCGTCATCAACCCGACCGAAGCGCTCGTTTCGATCGACATCAACTCGGGCCGCTCCACCAAGGAGCACGGCATCGAGGCGACCGCGCTTTCCACCAACCTGGAAGCGGCCCGCGAAATCGCCCGCCAGCTTCGCCTGCGCGACATGGCCGGCCTTGTGGTCATCGACTTCATCGACATGGAATACGGATCGAACATCCGCAAGGTCGAGAAGGCGATGAAGGACGCGCTGAAGAACGACCGCGCGCGCATCCAGGTGGGCCGCATTTCCGGCTTCGGCCTGATGGAAATGAGCCGCCAGCGCCTGCGCACCGGCGTGCTGGAAGCGACCACCCGCGCCTGTCCGCACTGCGATGGTTCGGGCCTGGTCCGCACCGCCTCGTCCGCCGGCCTTTCGGCGCTGCGCATGATCGAGGACGAAGCCGCCAAGGGCCGTGGCAGCGTCATCACGCTCTACGCCAGCCAGGAAGCGACGATTTACGTCCTCAACACCAAGCGCGCCGATCTTGCCGAGATCGAGGCCCGCTATGGCGTGACGGTGGAAGTGATCCCCGAAGGCGAGAACGAAGGCGCCAAGATGCGCGTTGCCTCGCGCGGGCCGAAGCCTGAGTTCCAGCCGCGCTTCGAACCCATCGTCGAACCGGAGGAAGACGACCTCGCCGACGAGGCGTTCGACGACGAGGACGAGGAAGAAGAAGCCGAGGCGCGCGGCGACGACCGCGACAACGGCGATGGCAATGGCCGCCGCAAGCGGCGCAAGCGCCGTCGCGGCCGTGGCCGGCGCGACGACGAAACGGCGCAGACCGAGGACGGCCGTTCGGCCAGCGACGGCGATGGCGACGGCGATGGCGAAACCGAAGCGCCTGATGCTGAAACGGCAGACGATGCCGAGGAAACCGAAAGCACCGTTGCCGCTGGCGAGGATGCCGAGGGTGACCGCGGCCCCCGCAAGCGTCGCCGGCGCAGCCGTCGCCGCCGTGGCGGCGGTCGTGAAACGGATGGCACCGAAGGCGGTGAAGAGCTGAGCGCGGCGGAAGAAGCGGCTGCTCCGGAAGAAACGCCGGAAGAAACGGTTGCCGAAGCTCCGGCTGAGACGGTCACTGCCGAAGCCGCGCCTGCGGACGAGGCTCCGGCCAAGCCCAAGCGCACCCGCCGCAAGAAGGCCGAGGCCGTTCCGGTGGTCGAGGAAGCGCCGGCTGCGGAAACGGCCCCCGCTGAACCGGCTGCCGCCGAGGAAGCTCCGGCCAAGCCCAAGCGCACCCGCCGCAAGAAGGCCGACGCTGCTCCGGTGGTCGAGGAAGCGCCCGCTGCGGAAGCGGCCCCCGCCGAACCCGCTGCCGCCGAGGAAGCTCCGGCCAAGCCCAAGCGCACCCGCCGCAAGAAGGCCGACGCTGCTCCGGCGGACGAAGCGGCAGAACAGGCGCCCGTGGCCGTCGAGGCAGCCGATCCGGTTGCCGCCGATCCGGCCGCCGACGCCGAAAATGCCGAAGCCGAAGGCGGCGCATCGCGTCGCGGCTGGTGGCAGCGCACGTTCGGCGCCTGACGGCACCCGTCATTGGACAACAAAAAGCCCTCCCCGGACAGCCGGGGAGGGCTTTTTCGTGCAGGCCGGCGCATTACGCTGTCTTGAGCGCGCTGCCCCATTCCATCCAGGACGCCCAGCGCGGCATCTTGGGCATGTACCGCTGGCCGCTGTCTTCCACGGCAAAGCCCGCCTGCCGGACGGACGCAATCACCGGCCGCGTCAGATGGCATCCCCCCATCAATGGAACCCAGAGCGGCTCCAGCCGGCGCTGCCAGCGCTGCACGCCGGGATCGGGCGCCTGCCCGTGTTCGAGGAACAGCAACCGCCCGCCCGGCTTCAGGATGCGCCGCATTTCGCGCAGGACCTGCGCGGAATCCCCCACCGAGCACAGCGTGTAAGTGCAGACAACCGTATCGAAACTGTCGTCCGCGAACGGAATGGCCTCGCCCACGCCTTCGCGGATATCGGCCTGCCAGCCCTTCCTTTCGGCTTCCGCGCGGGCATAGTCCAGCAGCTTGCCCGAAGGGTCCAGCCCGGCGAACGCGGTTACCGCATCGGCATCGTAGAACTGCTGGTTTATGCCCCCGCCGCAGCCGAGCTCGAACACGCGGCCGCGCGCCTTGGGCACCACGCCGGCCCGCAATTCCATGATCGCATCGGCGCTGCACGCGCATCGGATCATCCGTGGCAGGATCTTGTCCTCATACCATTGTCTGATACCCATCCCTCTCCCTCTCGCTCGCCTTTCACGCTTCAGTCGCAGAGTGCGCATGCCCGCAATGTTCGACAAGCCGGAAACACCGCGCGTTCCGCAGCATGGTTCCGCCAGAGCGACGGCAAGCCGCCCCAACCAATTGTGCGCCGCAAGGGGCATTACCCGTCTGTCCCCCTTGCCCCGCGCGCCGGTTTCGCTAATGACCGACTCGAATTGGAGCCAACCACGCGCAACGGGGACATTTTGATGGCGACCTTCTCGCTTCCGAAGAATTCCAAGATCACCGGAAAGTCCCGTCATCACGCGGCGGCGACCCAGGGGCGGATCCGGAAGTTCAAGGTCTATCGCTACGACCCCGACAGCGGCGAGAACCCCCGCTACGACACGTTCGAGATCGATCTGGACCAGTGCGGCCCGATGGTGCTCGACGCGCTGATCAAGATGAAGAGCGAGCAGGATCCGACGCTGACGTTCCGCCGGTCCTGCCGCGAGGGCATCTGCGGTTCGTGCGCGATGAACCTCAACGGCCGCAACGGCCTGGCCTGCACCACGGCGATCGAGGATCTCAAGGGCGATATCCGCATCACCCCGCTGCCGCACATGGAAGTGATCAAGGACCTTGTTCCCGATTTCACGCACTTCTACGCGCAGTACGCCTCGATCCGTCCCTGGCTGCAGACGGTTTCGCCCACGCCTTCGGGCAAGGAGCGCCTGCAGTCGCCGGAACAGCGCGAAAAGCTGGATGGCCTTTACGAATGCATCCTGTGCGCGTGCTGCTCCACCTCCTGCCCGAGCTACTGGTGGAATTCGGACAAGTTCCTTGGCCCGGCGATCCTGCTTCAGGCCTACCGCTGGCTGGCCGACAGCCGCGATGAAATGACCGGTGAACGGCTGGACGAGCTGGAAGACCCCTTCCGCCTCTATCGCTGCCACACGATCATGAACTGCGCCAACGTCTGCCCCAAGGGCCTGTCGCCGGCGCGCGCGATCGCCGAAATCAAGAAGATGCAGGCCGAGCGGGCGGTCTGACCCGCAGATGGCCTTCAGCTACGGGCCTTCGGACCAGCATCCCGGCTGGTTTACCTGGAACCTCGCGGACCCGACCCGGTTCAACGCCCAGACGATGGGCGACCTTGTGGTGCGCGAGGAAGAGGCGCCGGGCGGCAAGCGGCAGGTTCGCCTGCGCATGTTTCCCGAACGCCGCCACAGTAACCTGCTGGATGCGGTCCACGGTGGGGTCACGCTGGCGCTGATCGACATCTCGCTGTTTTCCGCGATGCGCCTGCTGCTGAACGGCGATGCGGCGGGTTCCGTCACGCTCGACCTCGCGACGCAGTTCATCGGCGCCGGCCGGATCGGCCAGCCGCTTGATTCGGTGTGCGAAGTCCTGCGCGAAACCGGCCGGCTCGTGTTCCTGCGCGGCCTGGTGGTGCAGGAAGACGAAACCGTCGCGTCTTTTACCGGCACGGTCCGCAAACCTTCGCGTAAATGACCCGCGTTTCGGAACGCTATGCCGAACTGGTCGCGGCGGGAGAACTGCGGCCCGATCCGGAACAGGCCGCCGCCGCCGCCAGGCTCGACCGACTCCAGCAGGAACTGGAAACACCAGCGCACACGCCCGGCTTTTTCGGCAAGCTGCTGGGCCGCAAGGCGCAAGACCAGCCGCGCGGATTGTACATGTGGGGCGGCGTGGGGCGCGGCAAGTCCATGCTGATGGACCTGTTCCACGACAACCTTGCCATCACCGCCAAGCGCCGCTCGCACTTCCACGAATTCATGCTCGACGTGCACGCGCGCCTGCGTGAGGAGCGCAAGAAGGAAAGCGGCGATCCGATCCTGCCGGTCGCCGCCGCGATCGGGCAGGAAACGCGCGTGCTGTGTTTCGACGAGATGGTCGTGAACAACAGTGCCGACGCCATGATCATGAGCCGGCTGTTCACCGCGCTGATCGTGGACCATGCCGTTACCGTGGTGACCACATCCAACCGCGCGCCGTCGGAACTGTACAAAGACGGGTTGAACCGCGAGCACTTCCTGCCGTTCATCGCGCTGGTCGAAAGCCGGCTGGACGTGCTGACGCTCAACGGCCCCACCGATTACCGGCTGGAGCGGATGCGCGGTGTCGGCACCTGGCATGTGCCCAACGGACCGGCCGCCACGGAGGCCACGCGCGAAGCGTTTTTCCGGCTGACCGACTATCCCCCCGAAGACAGCCTGCACGTTCCTTCCGCGGACATCGACGTGGGCGGCGGGAGAATGCTGCATGTGCCCAAGAGCCTGAAGGGCGTGGCCGTGTTCAGTTTCAAGCGGCTCTGCGCCGAAGCGCGCGGCGCGGCGGACTATCTGGCCATTGCCCGCAAGTACCACACCGTGATCATCGTCGGCATCCCGCGCCTGGGGCCGGAAAACCGCAACGAGGCCGCGCGCTTCGTCACGCTGATCGACGCGCTCTACGAACACAAGGTAAAGCTGATCGCAGCCGCAGATGCGGAACCGGCGGATCTTTACGAAAGCGGCGATGGTCGCTTCGAGTTTGATCGCACCATCAGCCGCCTGATGGAAATGCAAAGCCAGGACTATCTCGCGCTGGGACACGGCGAGAACTGACAACGCCTACTTGGCGAACCTGCCTGGCTCATGCAGACAGCGGCTGCCGCACTTTTGCGCCCCCAGCGACCCGATCCACCAATCCGCTGGCGCGAATCACCCAACAAAAAAACCCGCGCAAAACCGCACGGGTTAACCAAAAAACTCAAAATCAATAACCCGGGCTCCACCAAAATCCGTGGAAATCAGAAAACCCAGGAATGACAGAAAACGGGCACTTCCTTGCGGAAATGCCCGTATTTTCAGTGCTTCAGATCAGCTGAAGCAGCCAACGCCAAATCGACATAGCTTTTGCCTCCATCCACGGTTGGAAGCAAAAATTATCATTAACGTCGAGGGTTAACAATCCCTAAACGATTCCGATCTGGATGTCGGCCGATCTGCGGTAGGTCTGGATGAAGTCCGCGAAGGATTGCGGTTTGCCGAGGTAATACCCCTGCGCGTAGTCGCAGCCCAGCTCCATCAGAAGCTGAAGCGTCGCCTCGTCCTCGATCCCCTCGGCCACCACTTCCTGGTGAAGATCGTGCGCCAAGGCGATCGTATAGGCCACGATCGCGCGTTCGCGCTCTGCCGTGGTGATTCGCGAAACGAACCGGCGGTCGATTTTCAACTCATCGCTCGGCAATTCGGCCAGGTAGGAAAGGCTCGCCTCGCCGGTGCCGAAATCGTCGATCGAAAGGCGGAAGCCCAGTGCGCGCAATTGCGAAAGATTGTGACGTGCCGCCGGGCGGTTGTGGACGCTGGAGGTTTCGGTGACCTCGATGGTCAGGAGCGAGGGATCGATCCCGCGCCGCTGCACCACCTCGGCGATGTTCGACACCAGGTTCGGCTTGTCGACCATCTGTGCCGAAAGGTTGATGCTCATCTGGAAACGCGGCCCCAGGGCGTTGATTTCCAGCGCGGCCGTAATCGCCTCTTCCAGAACCCAGAAGGTCAGCGCGTCGATCCGCCCTGCCCGCTCCGCCTGCAGGATGAAGGCATCGGGCGCAATCGGCCCGCGCGTGGGGTGGTTCCAGCGGATCAGGGCTTCCGCGCCGCAGAAGCGCTTTTCGGCAAAGTCCCACTGCGGCTGAAAGGCCAGCCAGATATCGCCGTTGCGCAGGCCTTCATCGATGCGCGCATGAAGCGAAAGTTCCCACGGCGCTTCGGCAAGGCGAGCCGCTTCGAACAGTTCGATCGACCGGCCGCTGGTCAACGCCTCGTTGGCGCTCGCGAGCGCGGAATTGACGCGCGCAAGGGCATCCACGCCCTCGTTGCGGTCGAGACCGAAATGGATGTTGGTGTCGAACGTGTGCTCGCCGATCTGCAGCGGAGCCGAAAACAGCGCGCGCAACCCTTCAAGGTGGTTGAGCTGCATTTCCAGCGGCCGCGCTTCCTCGGTCCAGGCGAAATGACCGCCATCGCCGTTGTAGATCTCGCTGCGTCCCGAGCCGACGGACAGGCGGCGCGCGATCTGCCGCGCGCATTCCCCATGGAGTTCCTTGGGCAGCGTCGCGAGGATTTCCTCATAGCGCGCGATCACCGCGACCACCACGTCGCGCCCGACCTCGATTTGCTTCGAGGTGAGCGACAGAAGATTGGGCAGGCCCGACGCGCTCGTGTGCTGCACGCGACGGCGCCACTTCTGCCACAGGCGGATGCTGCCATAGATCGCCATCGTGGCGAGAAGCTGATCGGTGAAGCTGAGGATGCCAAATTCGACGAGAATGGCGGGCAGCACGAACGTGACGGCGCAGGCGGCGATATAGAACAGCGCCTTTTCCCGACGCGATCGGGCATTCGCCGCCAGCGCGAGGCAGACCGCCAGCAGGCCCAGCAGCACAAGGCGCGGCAGCACGATGGCGAAAGGACGCCGCAAACCCTCCGATCCGGCGAAGGCCAGCGCGATGTCGGGCGTGCGACCGTGCCCGAAGTATCCGATCGGTCGGCCTGCCGTTCCAAAATCGCTGATGACGACAGTGCGGCCGGTCAGCAGGCCCGGCGCGAACTTGCCGTTGAGCAGCTTGCTGACAGGAAGCTGCGGCACCGAATCCGGATCGAGCGAGAAATCGGGAACATAGACCCCGCCCTCACGCCCGCGGATACCGGCAACCGCCGGGCCGACCGTGGGATAGGACTTGCCATCGATCCGCACCGCATAGGGCGCGGTCGTGGCGAAATCGATGAAGTTCGCATTCCATTTGGAAATGGCGATGCGCGAACGCGGCACCACGGAGGAGGCAGGGAACAGGAACTCGCCGTGCGAATCCGCATCCACGCTGTTGTTGCGCAGAACCAGCGAGAAATCGTCCCCCAGTTCACCGATGGCACGCGCCAGCGCGCGATCGCCCCAGATCGACTGACCGGTATCGACGCGCGCGTCGAGCACGACCTTGCGCGGAACCTGCCGTCGCACCAGTTCGAGCAACCGGGCCTGTTCCATCGTGGTCCAGCCGCTGCTCTTCGTCGATCCCGAACCCTGGTTATCCAGCGGGATAACGATAACCGGCTGCGAGATCGCGTGGCTTGAGAGGCGATAGCGAACGTTCCAGTAGATCTGGTCCAACGGCTCGGCAATGAACACCAGGCTGCATATCAGCCCAATGAGCACCGAGATTGAAACTGGCGATCGCAGAAAGTTTCGCATGGACCGTCACGAAAAAGGTTACGATCGGCGTCTAATCCGAAATGGTTTATATGACATTACCATGGTTACCGCCCATCAACCAAATTGAACAGGCGGTGAAGCACGCTCCCGGCGATAGCACGGAAGCCCACGCCCTCCCGCCGCGGGGCGGATCAGGATAGCAGGGCCAGGCTGCGATCCAGCATCAGCACTTGCCACAGCAGGCGGGAATGGTCGGCGCGGCCCGCGATATGAGCCTCGGCGATATCGCGCAGCGCAGGAGCACGGAACCAGCCCGTTCGCGCCAGCTCGCCACCTTCTGCCACCGCCCTGGCCTCTCCGGCCAGCGGTCCGCGCAGCCATGCGGCGATCGGGGTGACGAAACCCATCTTGGGGCGAAACAGCACGTCTTCGGGCAGATAACGGCGCATCACGTCCTTCATCAGCCATTTGCCCGTCGCGCCGCGCACCCGCATGGCCTCTGGCAGTCGCGCGCCGAATTCCAGCAAGCGATGATCGAGCAGCGGCTCGCGCGCTTCAAGGCTGACCGACATGCTCGTCCGGTCCACCTTGGTCAGAATGTCGCCGGGCAGATAGAACTTGAGATCGGCGTATTGCGCCCGGTCCAGCCCGGAACGCCCCGGCGCCCGGCGCATCATCTCCACAAAAGGCTGTTCCGCGCGATAATCGCCCCGCAGCCGCAGGAAATCCTCGCCATACAGGCGTTCCCGCAGTTCGACCGGCGTGACGGAGAGCGATCGGGCATAGCCCTCCTCTCCGCTCCGCGCGAGATTGAGGAAGGTTGCCTTGGCCCGCAGCGGGCGTGGCGCCCAGTCCGCCTTGGGCCAGAGCCGCCCCAGCGTGCCGAACACCGGCGTTCGCAAGCCTTGCGGCAGCAGCGCCCGCACGGATTCCTCGCGATGCTGGAACACCTGCCGGCGGTATCCGGCGAAAGCTTCGTCCGCGCCATCGCCTGAAAGCGCCACGGTCACATGCTCGCGCGCAAGTTCGCAGACCCGGAACGTCGGCAGGGCGGAGGCATCGGCGAAAGGCTCGTCGAACATGCCCGCCAGCCGGTCGATGAGCGCGAAATCGTCCGACGCCACCACCCGCTTGCGGTGGTCTGTGCCAAACAGCGCGGCCACCTTGTCGGCATAGGCCGTCTCGTCCAGCGCCTGCACGTCGAAGCCGATGCTGCAGGTCTTCACCGGATCGGTGCTGGCTTCCGCCATCAGCGCCACGACGCTGGAACTGTCGACGCCGCCCGAAAGGAAGGCACCCAGCGGCACATCGGCCATCATGCGCGAGGTAACCGCCTCGCGCAGGCGATGCAGCAGGTGCGCGCCCAGATCGGCGGCATTGCCCGGCTCCCGGTCGGCAAAGGAGATGTCCCACCACTGCACCGGGGCGGCCGGCGGGGCATCGTGCCGCAGCAGGCGGTAATGGCCCGCCGGCAGCTTTTCCACGCCCTTCAGGATGGACCGGTGATCCGGCACGTAACCCCAGGCGAGGTAGTCCTCGATCGCCAGCGGATCGATATCCCGCCGCAGCATGGGATGGGCCAGCAGGGCCTTCAGCTCCGAACCGAAGATCACGCTGCCATCGGCCAGTTGCGCGGTGAACAGCGGTTTCACGCCCAGCCGGTCGCGCGCCAGCAGCAGCGTCCGCTGCCGCAGGTCATAGAGCGCGAAGGCGAACATGCCGTGCAGGCGCGGCAGGCAATCGACACCCCAGCGCTGCCACGCAGCCAGAATTACCTCGCTGTCGCCGTCAGTGTGGAACTGCGCGCCATCGGCCTGCAATTCGCGGCGCAATTCACGGAAATTGTAAATCTCGCCGTTGAAGACGAGCATCGCCGAACCGTCGGTGGCGGCCATCGGTTGAGGCGATCCCGCCAGATCGATGATCGCCAGCCGGCGGTGCCCCAGCGCCACGCCGGGAGCAGTCCATATCCCCTGCCCGTCTGGCCCGCGATGCGCGATGGCATCGCACATCCGCTCCAGCCGCGCCGGATCGACCGGCTTCATGCCCTCCGTGTGGAAAATGCCCGCGATGCCGCACATGCCTCCGCGCCTATCGCATGTTGCCGGTGCGGTCCATCCAGGTCGCTACCGGACCGGTAGCACCCAGGAACGCGCGAACGGCGGCTTCCGTCTGCCCATCGCTGCCTTCGGACGACACGATCAACGCGGCTGTGGGCCGGCGACGCAACAGCAGCCGGTCAGCGATGTTGGCCAGCTTGAGCCGCGCGTTGCTGCCGGTCAGCAGATCGCCGGTGCGATACCAGGTGAGCGCGAGGCGGTGGACCGGCCCCGGCGCCTGGATCACATCGGACTTCGCACCTTCCAGCGCCAGACCCGGCTTTTCCCAGGCCCAGCTGCTGCCCAGCGGCAAGGCGCCCTGCCCGAAGCCGCCAGCCTCCTTGCCTTCGGCCTGCCCGGCATAGAGCGCGTAGGACACCTCCACCCGATAGCCTTTCGCATCGGCGTAACTGCCCAGCAAGCGATGCTCGGCGCCCGTGTGCAACGGCTGCCAGGGCGCGGCAGGCGCCATGTCTACCCGGTGCCAGCCCGGCACGTCGGGCAGCAGTATTTGCGCAGGGACGGGCGCTTCCAGCCGGTTGGCCATCGCCCCCCAGCCCATGAACAGCGCGGCGGTTCCCGCCAGCGCGCCCAGCGCCCGGCCTTCGGGCCAGCGCAAGCGGGCCAGCCGGCCCAGCAACGGAGAGGCCGCGATCGCATCCGCATCGATCATCGGATCATCGATCGCGCGGTCGAAGAACTTCCAGCCGGCGGCCATGACCAGCGCCATCACGATGGCGAAGAACACCCAGCCATAGAACACATGGTCGAACCCGGCGGCGAAGCCGATGCCGACCTTTCCGGCGATGAACACCGTGCCCCACGCGCGCACGCCGTTGGCGAGGATCGGCACCACCAGCGCCATCGCCATGAACGCCGCACGGCGCGGCCAGCTGCGGAAGCAGACGTTGGCGACCAGCGTGCCATAGGCCACCATCGCGATCAGGAATTTCACGCCCGAACAGGCTTCGGCCACTTCGAAGTAGCCGCCCGGCGCGGTGATGAATACGCCGTCGATGGTGGCCGGGCCACCGGCCACGGACAGCAGCAGCATCGTGATCCTAGCCGTCACGGTCTGCAGCGTCGGGATCATCTCATCCCCGGCGGGCACCAGAAACAGCATGTAGAACAGCGGAAACGCCAGCGCCACGCCCACGCGCGGCCCCAGCAGCGTCAGCACGCTCGCCTGCAACATGACCACCACCGCCAGTTGCCGCGCCAGCGAAAAGCCGGAGAAATCGCCCAGCATCCACAGGAAGCACGCCCCGCCGAACGGCAGCAGCGCCGGCCACCAGGCGGACGGCACGAGGCGCAGCAATCCGTCCGTCCGCAGCCAGACCAGCCAGCCGAGTATCAGCGGGATGAGCAGCGCGTGGTTGTAGGTCGAACTGTCCCACCATTGCAGCGCCATGTCGCGCCAATCGCCGGCAAACAGCGCGAACACGCCGAGCCATGCCGTGGCAACGAACAGCAACGGCCGCCGCCAGCTTTCCGGCACGGCCAAAACGAAACGCTGGATTGAGGACAAGGGCGCGGCATCAGGCCGCATGGCGATCCCCCCTGCGGTCCGCGCCCAGCAGGGCCGGCAGCGGGTCGAGCGCGCGGTCCCAGCCGCACCGGTCGACCACGAAGCGCCGCCCCGCCGCGCCCATGCTGCGCGCCAGCGCCGTATCCGCAAGCAGCGTCATCGTGTGCGTGGCGAAATCCTCCGGCCCGTCCGCGACCGCGAGGTCCTGCCCCACGCGCGCGGGAATACCAGTGGCCGCCGCTCGCGTCGCCAGCACGGGGCGCGCCATGGCCATCGCCTCCAGCACCTTGTTCTGCACCCCGCGCGCGATCAGCAGCGGCGCGACCACCAGATCGGCCCCGGCCAGCCACGGACGGACATCGGGCACCGTGCCGGTCACGCGGCATCCGTTGCGCCCGTGTAGCCCCTGCACCTCGGCAACGGGCGCGCGACCGACCACGTTGAATTCCGCCTGCGCAAAGCGTTCGCGCACGCGCGGCATGACCTGGCGCGCAAAGAATTCCACCGCCGCCACGTTCGGCGGATAGTCCATCTGCCCGGTGAAGACGATCTGCGGCCCGGCGCGCAGCATGTCTGGCGCGGGTGCAATGCCGGATGGATCATAGAACCGCCAGTCGATGCCGTTGGGCAGTGCCATCACCCGCGTACCGCGCCGATGCTGCAGGCGATCGCGGAACAGCGTGGCTTCCTCATCGGTCACCAACACGCTGGCGGTGGCGCGATGCGCGATCTTTTCCTCGAACCGGCGCAGGAGGTTCGCCTCGCGCCGGTACATCACCCGCACCGCTGGATTGCCTGCGCGCGCATAGGCTTCGAACTTGGCGGAATCGACATCCACAAAGTCCATCACCACCGGCCCGGTGAAATCCTCCGGAATGTATTGCGCCATCTGCCCGGAGAACACGAAGATCGCCGAGATTGGCCGGGTGGCCAGCGTTTCGCGCACGAAGCGGCGGATGGCCGGCGAGGAAAACGCGGTCAGGCTGACGGGCTTGCCCGTTGCCAGCGCCTGCGCGGCGGCTACGGGAACCGACTTGGTCCGCGCGACAAGGCACAGGCTGGCCGAAATCGCCGCCAGTTCCGGTTCGTGCGACCAGTCCGCGTCGTCATCGGCAAAGCACGCGACATGAACCGGCGCCAGCGCGCTGATCCGGCGCAGCATGTGACACGAGCGGATCTTGTCGCCGCGATCGGGCGGAAACGGCATCCGGTGCGCCAGAAACAGGATTTCGCCCATGGCCGCGCCCGTCACGCCAGCCCGGTCGCGATCAGCGGACCAAGCCGGTTCGCGATCGGCAGAGGCAGTTTCTGCCACGCGGCGATCTTCGCGCGATAGCGCGGGCTGAGCGGATTGACGTCGCGCGGGGGAACACCGTCCGCCGACCACACCGCGTAGGACAGCGGCTCGGGCGCGAAGCCCCAGTTGCGCTTGAAATGATAGGCGCCGCTGTCGGTCTTGGACCGGCCAAAATCGAACCGGTCGCAGCCCCGGCCGCGCGCGTGGTTCATCAGCGCGTAGTACATCACGTCGTTGGCGCGCAGTGCGCGCGCCGCGAACACGCCACCGCCCCAATAGGGCATGACCGCGCCGCGATGGTACAGGCTCAGCACGCTGGCAACCGGCTTGCCCTGGTGCAGCACCGTCAGGATATCCGCATCCGCACCGAAGAGGTCCATCACCGCATCGAACAGCCGCTTGGGGAATACCGGCGTGCCCAGGTTGCGCACGGATTCGGCATAGACCGCGTAGTGCATCGCGCGATCCGCCCCGGACCGGCCGACCCGCACTTCCAGATCGTTGCCCAATCCCTTGCGCACTTCCGCGCGCTGTTTGCGCGGAACGGCAAGCAACTGCGCCTCGTCGTCGGCAGCCAGCGGCAGGACAAAGCCAGCGTGGCTATCCTGCTTGATGTGCCAGCCCGTGCCTTCGGGCATCAGGCCGCCGCGCAGCTCGATCGTGGGCGTGGACAGGCGGCGGGCCAGTTCGCGCGCGGCATCGAACAGCGCCGTGGCTTCGCCCGCATCGCCGATCAGCCCGCCGCCCACTGCGAACCCGGTCGAGACCAGCGCGCGACCGAAAAGCGGGGAGTGCGCCGCGTGCAACGGCAGCATCGCGGTAATCGCGCCATCACGCTCGGCCAGCAGCAGGTGCGCGCGGTGCCCGGTGGCGCGCTCCACGGCGTCGATCCATTCCAGGCGGTGGAAGGCCGTAGCGGCGGGGTCTTCGGCCAGGAACCGCGCCATAGCCGGGCGGTCACCCGGATCGGCAAGGCGCACGCGGGCCGCCAGGAAGCGGAACGGCGCGTTCATGCCGCCTTCCCCAGTACGGGTTGCGCCGGCAGAGCCAGGGCCATCTGGCCTGCGGCCACCTCGTCCATGCGCCCCCAACGGAAATCGCGGATCAGCCGGTCCAGCTTGGCCGCCATGACCGCGAGGTTGGTATAGTGCCGCACCTTCGAGCGCAGCGGCGCGGAAGCGACGCGTGGCTGTTCCGGATCGATTTCCCACGGATGGAAATAGAACACGGCCGGCCGGCCGTCGACGGTGTTGACCTGCCGGATCGCCCAGCGTGAAACGGTATAGGGCAGCAGGCGGAAGAAGCCGCCGCCGCCCGCCGCCATGCGCCGACCGACCACTTCTGCCGTCGTTACCGGGATCTCGATGAGGTCCGCACCCGCGACCGGACGGAAGGCGAAACGCGGCGCCTCGCGCCAGCCGTAGTGATCGTGCACGATCGGCGCGACGCTGGAAGAATAGGTATAGCCCTGCTCGGCCAGCACCTCGTGCGCCCAGGGCGTGCGCGCATCGATCGAGAAGCTGGGCGCGCGATAGCCGGTCACGCGCTGGCCGCCGGCATCTTCCAGCACCGCCCGCGCCCGCGCGATATCCTCGGCAAAGGCCTTGGCGCCCAGCGTGAACACGCGGGCATGGTCCCAGCCGTGGCTGGCGATCTCGTGCCCTTCATCGGCGATACGGCGGATCATCGCGGGATAGCGTTGCGCCACCCAACCCAGCGTGAAGAACGTGCCCTTCACCCCGGCATCGGCGAACATGCGCAGAATCACGTCGCAATTGCGCTCGACACGGCAGGAAAGGCCATCCCAGTCCCCGCGATCGATCACGGTTTCGAAGGCGCCGACCTGGAACCAGTCCTCGACATCGACCGAAAGGCCGTTGAGCGGCGCCTGGGCGAACCCTGTGCTGAGCCCTGATCTGGGCCAGGTCATCGGCACGCTGCCCTCCTCAAGCCGCGAGGCGCGGCTTCTGTTCGCTTTCCAGCCATTCGATCAGCATGGTCAGGACATGGCGGATCGCCTGTTCCTGCTCGGCCAGCCGCATTTCCAGCGCAGCGACGCGACCGTTGGCATCCGCCAAAGCGGCGGCGAGTTCATCGCGGGCCGGGTCTTCCGTCGTTGCGGCCGGGCGCAGTTCGGCAAGTTCGATCACGGCCTGCTGCAGTTCGGCGATCTGTTCGTCGCGGCTGGCCAGCGCCTGCTGGATCATCGACAGGTCGAACGCCGGCTGGGCATGCGCCTGGGGCTCGGCTTCGCCAACTGACTGAACACCGTGCTCCAGCGCTGGTTCGGGCGCGGCGAAGGAATCCATGACGGGCAGCGCATCGGCCAGCGCCGGTTCGGCCGCGGGGGCCGGCCGCGCGGCAACGGCACCGCCCGCCGCATCGCGATCCAGGTCGGTCAGCACGTCCTTCAGCATGGCGCTGTCAATGCGCGGGGACTGCTCGATTGCTCCCATCAGCAGCAGGCGGCTGACGATCTGGTTGATCCGGCGCGGCACGCCACCGCTTGCCCGCGCCAGATCGGCATAGACGCGCGGCTCGAACGCGGGATTGCCCGTCCAGCCCACACGCGCGAGGCGATGTTCGATATACGGCCCCACCTCGCCCGCTTCCATGGCATCGAGATGGTGCGAGGCGATCACGCGCTGGCGCAACTGTTCCAGTTCGGGCGATGTCTGCAGCAGCGTACGAAATTCCGGCTGTCCCAGCAGGAGCATCTGCAGCAGCGGATGCGCGCCAAGCTGGAAGTTCGACAGCATCCGCAATTCTTCGAGTGCGCCGATCGAAAGGTTCTGCGCCTCGTCCACCACCAGCAGACAGCGGCGGCCGGCGCGGGCCTCTTCGTGCAGGAACAACTCGATCGCCGCGAGCGCGGACGCTTTGTCGTGCCCCGGCACATGCAGCCCGAACGCGCGCGCGGCCACGTGGATCAGTTCCTCGCCGTCGAGCTTGCTGGTGACGATCTGGCCGGCGGTCAGCCGCTGGCGGTCGATCGTCGCCATCAGGTGCGCGGCCAGCGTGGATTTGCCCGCGCCGACTTCGCCAGTGATGACGATGAAGCCTTCGCCCTGCGCCAGACCATAACCGAGGTACGACAGCGCCTTGCGGTGCGTCGTGCTCTCGAAATAGAAATCCGGGTCCGGCGTGAGCTGGAAGGGACGTCCTGTCAGCCCATAGAACGTATCGTACATCGAAGCCCCCCGGGGGTTAGAAATTGTAGCGCAGGGCGATCCGGCCCGATGCGACGAGTTCATCCGGCGCCGCCTTGCGGCTGAAGCCATCGATCCCCACCGCCGCGCTGCCGACCAGACGATCGGTCAGGTTGCGGAAGTAGGAAGCGTTCGCGCCCACCGCGTTGCTCTTGGCATTGCCAGCCGAACCGCTGTTGTACCAGGCGCTGTACACGGCCACGGCGAAACTGGATCGTCGGTCGAGCCGGCCGGACACGCTGCCATCGACATACCAGCTTTCGTCCACCGTGCCATCCGCAAGGCCCAGCACGGTCCCGCGCGCGGCAATGAACTTGCGACGTACATAGCCGGCGCCGATCCCCGCGCGCAGACGGCCCACGGTCATGCCGTAGGTCGCGTTGACGCCGCGTGCGCGGAACACCGACGACGACAGCGAGGCCAGCGCGCCGTTGACGCAGCCGCCGCCAGTCGAACCGATGCCGCAACCGCTGATGTTGCCGTTGAACGGATCACGGCCGACCTCGAAGTCGGTCGGCACGTCGCGCAGCGCATTGCCGAGCGAGGAGCCGAAGCCCGAAATGCCGTCATAGACCGAGATACCCAGCGCGCTGCGCGCGTTGGGCGCATAGCTGAAGCTGCCGTAATAGGTCGTGCTGTCATACCGGCGGCCGACGAAGGCCGAAAGCGATGTGCGCCGGCTGGGCCGCCACATCACGCCGGCATCCCAGCTGAGGCCGCTGAAATCATAGGCGATGGCGCGCGGCTTGGACTTGTCGGTAACGAAGCGGCCGTTGCTGCCGATCACCGGCACGCCGTTGACATCATAGACCGCATCGCGGGCCGAAACCTGCACGTCCTGATACCCGACATCGCCCACCAGCGCGAGGTCCTGCGTCACCGGCAGGGTCACCTGCACGCCGGCGTTCAGTTCGCGATAGCGCTGGTCGAGGTTGGAAATGTCTTCCTGCGCATAACGGCCGCTGGCGGTCACGCCCACCGGCGCGATCACGCCGGGGCGTACGCCTGCCGAAAGCTGCGCCGATTGCGAAAGCGAATGATCGAAGATGTTGGAACTGGGCTGCCCGGCAACGGCGGTCACGCCGTTCTTGGTATCCACCTTGGTGTAGCCCACCATGTAGGAGCCGTTGACCGCCACGTCGCCGACATGGGTTGCCAGCGCCGGCCCGGCATAGGCCGAATAGATCTGGGTGGTCGCGCTGCTGGTGGCCACGGGGTTGAGGCTGCCCGCCCCGGTGGCATCCACGCGGGTCCGCGTCGCCAGGCCACCGGCTTCCACCGACAGCGTGCGGGGGATCAGATCATGCTTCACGCGAGCGAGGCCCGAGATCGTGTCGCCGTTGGCGGTATTGCCCTTTTCGGTGATGCGCCGTTCATAGCGGAACGACACCGCCCCTTGCGTGTTGCGCCCGTTGAGCGCGACATCGACCCCGGCCGCAATCGCGGTATAAGTCAGCACATCGTCGCCGGGCTTCAGTTCGGCCAGCAGGTTCTGCGACACCTCGAGATAGGGCTGGATGGTGGTCCGCGCCCCGCCACCGGCGGAACGGATCGAGTGCCCGCTGCGTCCTTTCGCGCCGGCATCGCCGCCCGTGGCGCTTCCGCGCGAGGCATCATCGACGTTGCCGTAGTCAAGCTGCTGCGCAAGCGCGGGCGCACCATGAAGCGCCAGCAGCGCGACGGCACCGTACAGCGCGGATTGCGCCCCCCGGCGCGAGGAAAAGCGGGCCATTATCATTCCTTGTACCCGTAATAAGAACCGAACCGCCGGCCCGTGGGCGAAAAGCGGGTGCAGTTGAGCAGCAGCCGGATGTTCTCGCAGCCGGAAAGGATGTTCACGGCGTCGCGCAGCTCGGCTTCGCCGGTCTGGTCCGCGCGAACGACCATCATCGCCTGCCCCACGTGCATGGCCAGCTCCGAAGCCGGAGAGGCCGCCAGCGCGGGCGGGCTATCGAAGATGACGATGCGATTGGGTGCGTGCGCCGTCAGCCGGTCCAGCACCGTACGGGTGCGCGCGGACGCCAGGAATTCGGTGTCAGACCCGGTCGAATTGCCGGCCGGCAGCACGAACAGGCCCGGAATGTCCGTGCCGAGGATGCAGTCCTCTACTCGTACGGACGGATCGGCCAGCGCGTCCATCAGGCCGGGGCCGCCGGGCAGGCCGAGCGCGGACAACACGCTGGGCTTGGCGAAATCGGCATCGACCAGCAGGACCTCGTTGTCCTTTTCCGCCGCGATCGACAGCGCCAGATTGGTGGCGCAGAACGTCTTGCCCTCGCCCGGATGGGCGGAGCAGACGAGAATGCGCTCGCCATGCGGGGCACCACGCCCCGCGCGCGAATCCGCCGCCGTCAGCAGCAGCTGGCGCTTGACGATGCGGAATTCCTCCAGCAGCTCCGTCACCGCGCCATCGGGTTCAATCAGGCACTGTTCGCGCAAGTGCAGGCGGTCGATGGGATGCAGCTTGCCCTTGAAGACCTGCTCCGCCGGGATACCGTCGAGCACGGGCTGCGCGTCCACCGGAGCAGGACGATCCACGGCCGCCGGCAGTGGTGGCACGGGCGCGAGGGGCGAAACGGGCGCGGCAATGGGCGGAGGCGCAGGCGTATCCGCAGCCGGCGCGCCAGGCGCGGCGGGCACGGGAGCCTGCAACACCTTGCGGAAATCGAACGTCCCCGCAGCCCGCTCGATCAGCGATGGGCCGGAAGGCGGCAGCGGAATCTTGCTCTGGTCGGTCATCTTCAACCCCGCTTCCTCACGCCACCATGCCGCGCTTCATGAACTCGACCGCCAGCAGCAGCACCAGCACGGCCACAAGGCCCGCGCTCGCGCCGGCAAACCATTTGAGGTGCCGGTTGCGCAACGCGCGCGCCTGGCGCGTCAGCGTCAGCGACACGGAACCCAGCACCGGCATCCCGGAGGCCCGTTCAAGCTGGCCGGTGGTGGTATAGGTCGATCGCAGTTGCGCCACCGCGAAAGCCGCGCCGCAGCCCGCTCCAAGGCCCACGATCAGCACCAGCATGAGCAGCAAGGGCCGATCCGGGGCCGTCGGCGCGCGCGGCGTGGACGGCGGATCGATCACGTCGAACTTCACCGCATCGTGTTCGGATTCCACCTGCCCGCGCAGGCGAAGCTGTTCGCGATCGCGCAGCAGCTTGTCGTACTGTTCCTTCAGCACGTCATAATCGCGATTGATCCGCGCCGCTTCGGCGGCGACCGCCGGTTCGCTGTATTGCTTGCCGGTAAGCTGGCCGATTTCGCCCTGGAGCGATGCCTTGCGGGATTGCAGCGCCACCACGCTTGCCTCGCGATCCGCCTTGATCGACTGGAGCGAGGAATAGGCCGGGTTGGGCGTACCGCCGACATGCCCCGTTTCCGATGCCGCCTGCCGGGAAAGGCTGGCGATCTGGCTCTTGAGCGCGATCACGTCGGGGTGGCTGTCGGTAAGGCCGCGCGCGCGCATCGAAGCGAGATCGGACTGCGCCTGTGCCAGCGCCCCCTTCGCGCCGCCCGATACGCCGGGCACCATGATCGTCTGCGGCGTGCCCGAAAGCTGGCCGTTGATCGAGGCGAGCGCGCTCTGAGCCGCCAGCAGATCGGATTCGACGCCGCGCAGTTCGGAACGCGCGCTTTCCAGCTTCGCGCCCAGCGATCCGCTGCCGGGAATGAGATCGGTGTTCTTCGCCTCGAATTCCTGGCGCTTCTGCTCCGCGGTTTCGAGGTCCTTCTGCCGATCGGCCAGCTGCTGGTCCATGAAGGCCAGCGTGCTGCTCATCTCGCCACGGCCGCCGGCCAGGTTCTCCTCGCGGAAGATGTCGATCATCTTCTGCACGATGTCCTGCGCCAGCTTGGCGTTCTGCACGTCGGTATAGCCGCCGCTACCGGAGCTGGCCGAAATCTCGAACAGGTTGTCCTGCTGGCTGACCACCTTGATCCGCGCGCCCAGGCCCTGGACCGCCGATTCCATCTGCTTGTCGCTGGTGATCTTGTCGCCCAGCCGCGTCGCGCGGATGACCTTCTCGAGATTGACCGAGCTGGTCAGCGTCTGGCGCACGCGCTCGATATCGCGCTTGCCGTCGTTGCCCACGCCGATCTGGTCGGACAGCACATTGTCGGTCTGGACGAAGATGCGCGCTTTCGATTCGTAGCTGTTCGGCACCATCGCCACGAAGACCCACCCGACAAGGCAGACCAGCCAGGCGATACCCAGCGCCAGCCAGCGCCGGTGCCAGATGCCGTAAAGCGCGATGCGCACTTCTTCATAGATGTTGGTCATCGCCGGAAAGGCCCCCTCGTCCCGCCGCCGCTCAGAACGTGCTCTCGGGGATGATGATCACATCCCCGGGCATGAGCAGGACGTTGGCCTTGCTGTCCCCCTTGCGCAGCAGATCGCCCAGCTTGACCGCGTATTCCTTCTGCTTGCCGGTCTGCTTGTCGAAGCGGATCAGGCGGGCGCGATTGCCGGCGGCGTATTCCGAGAGGCCACCGACCGCGATCATCGCGTCCAGCAGCGTCATGTTGGCGCGATAGGGGATCGAGGCCGGCTTTTCCGTGGCCCCGACGATGCGCACCTGCTGGCTGAACGTGCCGGCGAACTTGTTGACGATGACCGAGACGATCGGCTCCTGGATGTACTGCGACAACTGGAGCTTGAGGTCTTCCGCCAGCATCGACGGCGTCTTGCCCACCGCCGGCATGTCGGTGATCAGCGGCGTGGTGATGCGCCCGTCGGGCCGCACCTGCACGCTGGCGCCGAGTTCGGGGTTGCGCCACACGAAGATCGTCAGTTCGTCGAGCGGACCGATCACGTATTCCTCGCCCGGCCCTTCCTGCAGCGAGACGAACGAGGCCGGCGGAAGCTGCGGCTTGCCGCCCGAACCCGCGCAGCCCGTCAGGGCAAGGCTTGCCATGGCGGTGCCGGCAAGCAGGCGGGTCAGACGCGTATCGATCGGCATGGACTGTCCTTTTCCGAGCCAGCGGCATCGCTTCCGCCGTCCCGCCAAGGGACGCGAAAGGCACCGCTATTCAGTGTCGGCTATCGCCAAAAAGGGTGAAGATACCGTTAGCCTTCACTGAACCGCGCCCGCGAAACAGCGGGAATTTGCGGCCAGTCCCGAAACGGCACGGATCGGGCGGACAGTATGAAAATCCGCTCCGTTACGGATTCATACGAGGATTTCGGCCGCCGGCCCCTGCCCCAGGAACATCGCCGGGCTGGCGCTGGCGCCATAGGCCCCGGCACAGAAGATCGCCACCAGATCGCCGGGATGGGCGCGCGGAAAGCCGCCCTTGTCGGCCAGCCGGTCCAGCGGGGTACAGAGGCAGCCGACGATGCTCGCCTCTTCCTCCACCGGGGCACCGAACCGCGTGGCGATGGCGCTGGGATAGTTGCGCCGCACCACCGTGCCGAAGTTGCCGCTGGCGGCAAGCTGGTGATGCAGACCGCCATCGGTAACGAGGTAGATCTCGCCGTGGCTTTCCTTGCGATCGACGATCCGGGTCAGATAGACGCCCGCTTCGCCCACCAGATAACGGCCCAGCTCGATGCAGAAGTGCGTGTCGGCGAGCACCGCCGGCAGGTCCGCGAAGCGTTCGGCAAGAGCCGCGCCCACGGCCGCGACGTCCACCGCCTCGTCGCCGGGGAAATAGGGAATGCCCATGCCGCCGCCCAGGTTGCACTTGGGCAGCGGCGCGCCGCTTTCTTCCGCCAGCCGCGCCGCCAGTTGCAGCGTCTGTGCCTGCGTATCGGCGATGGCGGCCGCATCAAGCGCCTGACTTCCCGCGAAAATATGGAAACCGCGCCATTCCGCGCCCGCCGCGATCAGGCGGCGCGCCAGCGCCGGCACTCTCGCCGCATCGATCCCGAACGGCTTGGCCCCGCCGCCCATCTTCATGCCCGATCCCTTGAGATCGAAATCGGGATTGACGCGGATGGCAAGACGCGGCGTCCGCCCCAGCCGTTCGGCGATGGCCAGGGCGCGCTCCGCCTCGCCTTCCGATTCGAGATTGAGCGTCACGCCCCTCGCAATCGCCGCTTCCAGCTCTGCATCGCGCTTGCCCGGCCCGGCGAAGCTCACCAGCGCCGGATCGATACCGGCGGCTTCCACTATCGCCTGTTCGCCGCCCGACGCGATATCGAATCCGTCGACCAGCCCGGCCATGTGCGCGAGCAGCGGCCCGAACGGATTGGCCTTCACCGCATAGTGGATCGCCAACCGCTCCGGCATCGCGGCGCGCAACCCGGCCATCTTCCGGTCGAGCAATTCGCGCGCATAGACGAACAGCGGGGTATTCCCCGCGTCCGCCGCAAGATCGCTCGCCTTGCGACCAGCGATGGCCAGTTCCCCGTCGATCGCGGCGAAACCGGGCGGGATGGGGCCGAGCGGCTTCATGCGTTATCTCCGCCCGCGAGTTCGGCGGCCAGCGCCACGCGGTCCAGCTTGCCGTTGGGGCTGACCGGCATGTCCGCCCGCCAGTGGACGAGGCGCGGCACCATGAAATTGGGCAGCGCGCGGGTCAGCGCGGGCAGCAGTTCCGCCTCGGCTTTCTCCGGCGCCACGGCGGGCCGGGCGACAAGATGGATCGCGTGCCCCAGGTGCGGATCGGGCAGGCCCAGCGCGACGGCTTCGGCGACCAGGCCAGTGGCCACCGCCGCTTCCTCCACTTCCTGCGGGCTGACACGGTTGCCCGAGGTCTTGATCATGGCATCGCGCCGCCCCACGAAATGCAGCAGCCCTTCGGCGTCGCGCCGCACGCGGTCGCCCGACCAGACCGCCATGCCGCCAAGCGCGGAGAACGCCGGCGCGGGGCGAAAGCGTTCGGCGGTGCGTACGGTGTCCTGCCAATAGCCCTGCGCCACCAACGGCCCGGCGTGCACCAGTTCGCCTTCCTCATCCGGCGCGGCTTCGGCGCCGCTGTCGGCCACGACCATGATCTCGGCAAAGGGAATCGCCCGGCCGATCGAGGTGGGGTGGCGATCGACCAGATCGGGATCGAGATAGGTGGAACGGAACGCCTCGGTCAGCCCGTACATCGGATAGAGCCGGGCTTCGGGAAACTTCGCGCGCAAGGCGCGCACCAGCGAGGGCGTCAGCGCGCCACCGCTGTTGGTCAGCCGGCGCAGTTGCCGGGCGGCGTCTTCGGGCCAGTCCTGCTCCACCAGTTGCAGCCACAGCGGCGGAACCGCGGCAATGCTGGTCACGCCATCGCGCGCCACGGCCTTCACCACATCGCGCGGGGTCAGGTAATCGAGCGGCACCACCGCGCCCCCGGCGTACCACGTCGAAAGCAGCTGGTTCTGGCCGTAATCGAACGCGAAGGGCAGCACCGCCAGCACGCGGTCCGCCGCCGTCACCTTCAGGTAATACGCCACGCTGACCGCCCCCAGCCACAGGTTCGCATGGCTGAGCACCACGCCCTTGGGCCGGCCGGTCGATCCGCTGGTGTAGAGAATCGCCGCCAGATCGTCGGACATGGACTGGCTCGGTGGCAGCGGATCGGCCTCCCCGGCAAGACCCGCGCGCACGCCGGCTTCCTCGCACAGCGCGGCCTGCCCGGCATCGCCCGGCTCCAGCGTATCGAGCCGCGCCGTGTTGGAAATCATCAGCCGCGCGCCGCTGTCGGCCAGGATATGCGCCACCTGCGCCCGCTTGAGCAGCGGGTTCACAGGAACATGCACCAGCCCGGCGCGCACCGCCGCCAGCGGCATCAGGCACGCCAGTTCGGTCTTGGCCAGCCATGTCGCCACTCGCGCGCCCTTTTCCGGCACCTGCCGGGCGAGCCATGCAGCAAGCCGGCCTACACGGTCATTTAACGCCTCGAAGCTAAGGGTCTCGTTCCGCAGGACCAGCGCCGGGGCTTCCGGCGCGCCGCGCAACGGCAGATGGTCCAGCGGATGAACGGTAGGATCGGGATCGGCGGACACGCGGCTTTCGGACCTTCGCAACGGGGAATTCGGTTCTTGGGCGCCATCGTCTATCACGCCAGTCTTAACGAAGCGCAAGAAGACGCCGCGCTTTCGCGCCTGCTCGGGCGCGAGATGCAGCACGCGCCGTTCGACCGGCTGGACTGGTACGCGCTGCTGGCACGCGAATGCCTCGATCCCGCGCGCTGCTTCCTGGCGACCGCCCGCGATGGGGACGAACGCGCGGTGCTGCCGGTGCGCCAGACCGCGCCGGGCACGCTGGAACCGCTCGGCAACTGGTACAGCTTCTTCACCCGCGCGCGCTGGACCGATCAGGGCGCCGCGCTGCTCGAAGGCATCGCGCGCGACCTGTCACGCACGCACGACGGGATCGTGCTGTCACCGCTGCCCGAGGAAGACGTGGCGCCGCTGACCGCCGCGTTCCGCAAGGCGGGCTGGCTGGCGTTCGCCACCCCGTACGATACCAACCATATCCTGCCGGTCGATGGCCGCAGCTTTGCCGAATACTGGGCCGCCCGCCCCGGCCGCCTGCGCGAAACCGTGCGCCGCAAGGGCAAGAAGGGGGTGGTCGATCTGCGCATCGCCACCGCGTTCAACGAAGCGGACTGGGCCGCCTATGAAACGATCTATCGGCTGAGCTGGAAGCCGGAAGAAGGCAGCCCCGCCTTCCTGCGCCGCTTCGCCGAAGCCGAAAGCGCGGCCGGCAATCTGCGGCTGGGCATCGCCACGATCGACGGCAAGCCTGTGGCAGCGCAGTTCTGGACGGTGGAAGGCGGCACCGCCTTCATTCACAAGCTGGCGCACGATGAAAGCGCCAAGGCCCATTCGCCGGGCACGCTGCTGACCGCCGCGCTGTTCGAACACGTGATCGATCGCGACCGCGTGCGCGAAGTGGACTTCGGCACCGGTGACGATCCCTACAAGCGCGACTGGATGGAAAGCACCCGCACGCGCTGGCAGGTGGCGTTCTACCGTCCGCTCGCTCCGCGCCGCTGGCCGGCCATCGCCAAGGCGCTCGTGCGCGGCGGGCGGACGTAACGCCCCTTGCTCCGGACTCCCGCGCTGGCTAGACGCCGCGAAAACCATGATATCAGGGAAGGTTCGATAGTGACCGGTCTGGCCAACGACGAAACCGACACGCTGCTCCGCGCGATCCTGCGCGACGTTCTGGGTCTCGCGGCGGACCGCGTTGCCGCGTTCGATGCGGATACCGGGCTGTTCGGCGCGCTGCCCGAACTCGATTCGATGGCCGTGGCCGGCCTGCTCACCGAAATGGAAGACCGCTTCGACATCGTGATCGATGATGACGAAGTCGATGGCGAGTTGCTGGAAACCTACGGCAACCTGCTCGCCTTCGCGCAGGCCAAGCGCGCGGCCGCCTGATCGCGGTGTTCGCCGACTGGCCCTGCCCCGGCCCGGAAGGCCCCGCCAGCGAACAGGCGCTCGCGTTCGACCGTGACCGCGCGCACCGCCTGCTGATCGTGCCCGCGCTGTTCGAGGAAGCGAACCGCACGCGGCGCTTCCTGGTCGAAACCATGCGCCGGCTCGACGCCGCCGGGATCGACAGCTTCCTGCCCGACCTGCCCGGCTGCAACGAAAGCCCGCAGGACTTTGCCGCCCAGAGCCTCCACGCCTGGCGCACCGCCATGATACAGGCGGCGGCGCACTTCGCCGTATCGCATGTGCTGGCGGTGCGTGGCGGGGCGCTGGTCTTTCCCACCTCGCTGCCGGGCTGGGTGCTGGAGCCGGTCAAGGGCGCCACGGTCCTGCGCCAGATGCTCCGCGCCCGCACGCTCTCCGCGCGCGAGGCCGGGCGTGATGAGGACAGCGCGACGCTGCTGGAGCACGGCCGCGCCGAAGGGCTGGACCTCGCCGGATACCGCTGCGGCGCCTCGCTGATCGCGGGGCTGGAGACGGCCCTGCCAGCGGACGAGGGGCAGCGCACGATCCGGCAGGCTGAGCTTGGCGGCAGCGCGCTGTGGCTGCGCGCCGAACCGGGCGAGGATGCTGCGCAGTCGGATGCCCTGGCCGCCATGATCGCGCGCGAGATCGCCGCGTGAACCGCCTGCACCTGACCTTCCCGTGCGAAGGCGCGGCGCTGGCGGGCACGCTGGACATGGCCGCCGCCACGGGGACCACGGGCCTGCTCATCCTCTCAGGCGGCAACGAGATACGCGCCGGAGCGTGGGCCGGACAGGCGCAACTCGCGGCCCGGCTCGCGCGCCATGGCGTTCCCGTGTTCCGCTTCGACCGGCGCGGCGTGGGGGACAGCGAAGGCGCCAACGGCGGGTTCCGCTCCAGCCGCGATGATCTGGCCGCCGCGCTCGCCGCGTTCCGCAAGGCGGCGCCGCAAGTCCGCCGTGTGGTCGCTTTCGGCAATTGCGATGCCGCCGCGGCGCTGCTGCTGCACCACGCCGGGCTGGGCATCGATGCGCTGGTGCTGGCGAACCCGTGGACGATCGATGGCGAGGAAGCGCCCGCAGCGATGCCCGCCACCGCGATCCGCCAACGCTATCTCGCCAAGCTGAAGAACCCGCGCGAAGTGCTGCGCCTGCTGACGGGCGGCGTAAACCTCGCCAAGCTGTTCCGGGGCCTGCGCAGCGCCGCCGCGCCGGCGGCCGCGCCCTCCTCCCTGGTGGACGCGTTACGCGCGGGGGCCGACGCATTCGCCGGGCCGCTCACCATCCTGATCGCCAGCGGCGACCGCACCGCGCAACTGTTCGAGGCGGCGTGGCCCAAAGACGATGCGCGCGTCCAGCGGATCGCCAGCGCATCGCACAGCTTTTCCGACGATGCGGCCCGCGAATGGCTGTTCGCGCGCCTGCTGGACGTTCTGGATTAGCCGACCGCTTCCGTCTTGGTCGCGGCGAAATCCAGTTCGGCCACGAACCGTTCCGCATCCAGCGCCGCCATGCAACCGGTGCCGGCCGCCGTCACCGCCTGGCGATAGGTGTGGTCCATCACGTCGCCGGCCGCGAACACGCCGGGGATCGCGGTCTTGGGCGTGCCGGGCTGGACGACGATATAGCCGCTCTCGTCCAGTTCCAGCTTGCCCTTGAACAGTTCGGTGGCCGGGGCGTGGCCGATCGCGACGAAGGCGCCGTCCGTCTCCACCACCGACTGTTCGCCCGTTTCGGTATCGATCACTGCCACGCCGGTCAGGCCCTTGCCGGGTTCGCCCACGAAACGGTCGACCTTCTTGTTCCACAGCACCTTCACATGGGGATGCGCGAACAGGCGGTCCTGCAGGATCTTTTCGGCGCGGAAGGAATCGCGGCGGTGGATGATCGTCACGTCCTGCGAATGGTTGGTGAGGTAGAGCGCTTCCTCGACAGCCGTGTTGCCGCCGCCGATGACCACGACCTTCTTGCCGCGATAGAAGAACCCGTCGCAAGTGGCGCAGGCGGAAACGCCCTTGCCACCGAACTCGACTTCACCCGGCACGCCCAGCCACTTGGCCTGCGCGCCCGTGGCGATCACCAGCGTATCGCCTTCGTAGATGTCGCCGCTATCGCCCACGGCGCGGAACGGCGGGCCTTCCAGGCTGACCTCGGTGATCGTGTCCCACAGCATCCGCGTGCCGACGTGCTCGGCCTGGGCCTGCATTTCCTGCACCAGCCACGGCCCCTGCACGGCTTCGCGGAAACCGGGATAGTTCTCGACATCGGTGGTGATGGTCAACTGGCCGCCCGGCTGCAGCCCCTGCACCACGATCGGCTCCATACCCGCTCGCGCGCCATAGATCGCGGCGGTGAGCCCGGCAGGGCCGGAACCTATGATGAGCATGCGGGTCTTGTGCGTGGTGGCCATGGTGAACTCCGGTCGGGGCCTTGGCAACGGATGCCGAAACTGGGCACGCGACATAGGAAACCGGGGCGCGGAATGCGAGTCCGCGCGGTCCGGTTATCCGGCAAATTCGCCTTGTGATCGGCGAGGTCAGACTATCAGGCGCCGCTCCAGCGCCGCGATATCGGCTTTGCCGAAGCCCAGTACCGCATCGGCATAGGCCTCTACCGAGCCATGTTGTTCGCGAATCGCGGTAAGGCTCGTGTCGAGGTAATCAGCATGGACCGACATCAGCACCCGCACCGCCGCATCATCCATGTGCCGGCCGAACCCGGCGCGCACGTGGCGCGCGCCGGCCGCGATACGTGCCTCGGCGTTGCCCGCCGTGTTGGTCAGCAGGTAATCTTCCACGATATCGTCGGGATGGACCCCCAGCAGGTGATGCACCAACGCGGCGGCCACGCCCGTCCGGTCCTTGCCGGCCAGGCAATGCAGCAGGCCTGCCCCGTCCCGATCGACCAGCGCGCGCAGATAGAGGCGATAGGTGCCGACCAGCACGGGGCGGAACGGCAGGGTTTCGTAGAGCCGGGTCATCGCGGCGTGCGCGTCGGCGGCAGTGCGGACTTGCTCGGCCGCTTCCTCGTGCGCCGCGCGGCCATGAGCGCTGGCAGTCTCGCCCGGGTGGAACAGGACATGCCCTTCGAATTCGGGATGGCGCAGGCACGGACAGGCTTCGCGCTCGCTATCGCCGCGCAAGTCGATCACGGTGGCGATGCCCAGCCGATGCACCGCATCGAGATCGTCCGCCGTGGCATCGCCATGCTGGCCCGATCGCCACAGCACGCCCTGGCGGATGGCACCGCCGCGCGCGCGATACCCGCCGTAGTCCCGAAAGTTGTGAATACCCTGCATGGGCAGGACGCGGGTGTCCGCATCGATCATCTAGTCAGGCTCCTCGTTCGGGATGCCTTGTTGCCCTGCGGCAGGCCGATTGCAAGACAGTGACGGTTAACGCGGGTGGTTCATATCTGCCGGGCGTCACCGCAAGCGCATTGCAGGGCACGCGTCACCACGACGGAGGCCGGCGTCGGTTTGGGCACGAGAATCCCGCCCAGATCGCGCACCGCCATGTCCAGCCGCTCGACATCCCCGGTATGCAGCACATAGGGCACGCCGCGCGCGGCGAGCGCCCGCGCGACCGGCTCGCAGGTCTTGCCCTGCCCCAGCGACACATCGAGAATGGCCGCGCAGACCGGCTCGATATCAAGGATTTGAAGAGCTTCGTCAGGTTCAAGGGCGGTCAGCGGCACACACCCGGCATCGGCGACGGCACATTCCAGATCCAGCAGAATCAACGGCTCGTCGTCCAGAACCAGAATCCGCTTGGGACTTTCATGGTCACCGGCACCGGTCATGCCCGAATAGCTGTTGTCCTGCGTCACCAAACCGATTTGTCCCGGGCGCGGCCGCATTGCCGCTGGTCTTCGATACCGCCCACAATGCTTTTCCCGCCGGATGGTTCCAGCACACGGTAAATTTTGACAGCGACCGTGTTGATAGTTGGCGGCACGTTACTTCCGGTCGAGTGGAATGATCGCCACGGTCAGGCGTGAAACGCACACCAGCCGGCCTTCCCCGTCCTCGATGCGAATCGACCAGACGTGCGTGGTGCGGCCCAGCGCCTCCGGCCGGGCTGTCGCATAGACCCATCCATCGCGGACGGGACGGACGTGGTTGGCGTTGATCTCCATCCCGACCCCGACAAACTTGTCCGGATCGACGGTCATCGCCGCCGCCATCGAGCCGACTGTTTCCGCCAGTGCCACCGAAGCGCCGCCATGCAGCCGCCCGAACGGCTGGTGCGTGCGTTCGTCCACCGGCATTCGCGCCCGGATCCAGTCCGGCCCGCAATCGTCGAACTCGATACCCAGCAGCGCGGGCATGGCCTTCGTGCCCATGCGCGTCAGCCGCTCGAGCGAGGGCATCTCCCCATTCCACCAGATCATGCGAAACCTTCCGCCAGAAACGCTTCGGCACATCCCGCCAGCAATGCCGTTCCCAATGGAAGAACAGCCTCATCCACAACCATCCGCGTCGAATGGATGCCGCAGGCGTGGCGCCAGTCGGTTCCCTCGTGCGCAACGCCCAGGAAGAACATCGCGCCCGGCACCTTTTCGAGCACGTAGGAGAAGTCCTCCGCACCCATGATCGGATCGGCCAGGCGGTGGAACGCGTCCGGTCCGCGCAATTGCCGCGCCACCTTTTCGCCGAGATCGACTGCGCGGGCATCGCAGACCGTGACCGGGAAACCGGGCGTCAGGGTAACCTCCGCCGTCATGCCGTGCGCGGCGGCAATATGCGTTGCCAGCGTGCGCAGCCCCTCGCGCAGCGCCTCGCGGTTGGTGGGCGAAAGCGTGCGCAGCGTGCCCCCCAGCGTCGCAGTGTCGGCGATCACGTTGTGCGCCGTGCCCGCTTCCACTTTGGCCACGGTGGCGACGACGGGATCGGCGACCGGGAATTTGCGCGTGACCATGGCCTGCAGCGCCGTCACGATCTCGCAGGCCACGGGCACGGGATCGAGCGTGTAATGCGGCATGGAGGCATGGCCGCCACTGCCGCGCACCACGATCTCGAACTGGTCGGCCGAGGCCATCAGCGGGCCGGCGCGCCCGGCGACAAGGCCATGCGGGCTGTTGGGCATGATGTGCAGCGCGAACGCCGCTTCGGGCAGCGGGCGATCATCACCGCCCAGCAGACCGTCTTCAAGCATGAAGCGCGCGCCATGCCAGCCTTCCTCGCCCGGCTGGAACATGAAACGGACCTCGCCCGCCCAGCTTTCCCGCCGCGCGGCCAGCAACTCGACGGCGCCGGCCAGCATCGCGGTATGCGTGTCATGCCCGCAGGCGTGCATCGCGCCGGGAATGGTCGAGGCATAGGACAGCCCGGTTTCCTCGGGCATCGGCAGGGCATCCATGTCGCCCCGCAGCAGTACGGTGCGCCCTTCCCCCGCGCCGCCCTTCAACGTGGCAACAAGGCCGGTGGTGGACGGCCCTTCCCGCCATTCGAGCGGCAGATGGGCCAGCGCGGCGCGCACCTTGTCGCGCGTCTTCGGCGTCTGCAGACCCAGTTCCGGTTCGGCGTGAATCGCGCGGCGCAAGGAGACGATCCGTTCGGACAGTCCACGCGCCTGATCGAGCAGTTGGTCGGTGAGCATGACGGACATCATAGGCACGCCGCCGAAACGGTGTCGAGAGGGGCGGATGCGGATGCCGCATGGTTGCGCCCGGCGAATTGGACTTGCAGAGACCGCTCACACGTATTAATCGATCGATTAAATACTTCATCCAGCGAGCCGCCGGACACCGTTGCCCGGCACCGCCACAGGGAGAGACTGACCATGGCCGAAGCCTATATCATCGACGCCGTCCGCACGCCGCGCGGCGTGGGCAAGCCCGGCAAGGGCGCGCTTTCGCACCTGCATCCGCAGCACCTTGCCGCCACCGTGCTGAAGGCGATCAAGGACCGCAACCACCTCGACACCTCCACCGTGGACGACATCATCTGGTCCACCTCGTCGCAGGTCGGCAAACAGGGTGGCGACCTTGGCCGCATGTCGGCGCTGGCCGCCGGCTACGACATCACCGCCAGCGGCACCACGCTCGACCGGTTCTGCGGCGGTGGCATTACCTCGGTGAACCTCGCCTGCGCCTCGGTCATGTCGGGCATGGAAGACTGCGTGATCGCCGGGGGCACCGAAATGATGAGCTTCACGGCCGCCCACGGCGCGGAACAGGCCAATGCCGGCATCAAGCCGCTGGGCATGGGTTCGGGCAACGCGGCGCTTGACGCCATCCACCCGCAATCGCACCAGGGCGTGTGCGGCGATGCGATTGCCTCGATCGAGGGCATCAGCCGCGAGGCGCTCGATGCGCTCGCGCTCGTCAGCCAGCAGCGGGCGGACGTGGCGATCAAGGAAGGCCGCTTCGCCAAATCGGTCGTGCCGGTCTATAACGAGGACGGCTCGGTCGCGCTCGATCGCGAGGAGTTCCCCCGCCCCGAAACGACCGCCGAGGGCCTCGCCGCGCTCAAGCCCAGCTTCGCCGGGCTGGCCGATTTCGACCTTGGCGGAACCACCTTCCGCAAGCAGATCAACCGCCGTTATCCCGACGTGGAAATCCAGCATTTCCACCATGCTGGCAACTCCTCGGGCGTGGTGGACGGCGCCGCCGCCATCCTCGTCACGTCGAAGGACTATGCCGACAAGCACGGGCTCAAGCCCCGCGCCCGCATCGTTGCTTACGCCAACCAGGGTGACGATCCCACGCTGATGCTCAACGCCCCGGTTCCGGCGGCGAAGAAGGTGCTCGCCAAGGCCGGACTGACCAAGGACGACATCGACGTCTGGGAAATCAACGAAGCCTTCGCCGTGGTCGCCGAAAAGTTCATCCGCGATCTCGATCTCGACCGTTCGAAGGTGAACCCTAACGGCGGTGCGATGGCGCTGGGCCATCCGATCGGCGCCACGGGTTCGATCCTGATCGGCACCGCGCTCGACGAACTGGAGCGCACCGGCGGCCGCTATGGCCTCGTCACCATGTGCGCCGCCGGCGGCATGGCGCCCGCGATCATCATCGAACGAATCTGATACAGTACACCGTCGCCCCCGCGAAAGCGGGGGCCTCAGGCCTTTACAGGGGAACAAGGCACCGCCCGACCTCACGAGATCCCCGCCTTCGCGGGGTCGACGGGCTTCATGCCACCCGCGTCATTCGACCGGCTGGATCGGCTCCGCCGCGTTGGCCACGACCTTGAGCACCGCCGTCCACGCCGCCACGTTCTGCGCCAGCGCCTGCGGATCGACCTTGTCGAGCGTATCGTCGGGCGTGTGGTGCAGGTCGAAATAGTGCGTGCCGTCCTGGTTGAGATCGACCACGGCCAGCTTCTGCCTGGCGATCACGAAGCCCACGTCGGTTCCGCCCTCAACCTCGCCATGGCCGGCGACGATGCCCATCGGCGCAAGTGCGATGGCGATGCGATCGCCCAGCGCCTTGTTGCCCGCGGCGAACTTCGTGATCACGCGCCACACCCGATCCGCGCCAAAATCGCTTTCCATCGCCAGCGCGTGCGGTTCCCCATGCTTGTCCGCATAGGCCTTGCCGCCGAAGCCGCCCAGTTCCTCGCTCCCCGCCCACAGCACGCGGATCGTGCGCAAGGGCTTGCCCCCTTCCTGCGCCTTCAGCGCGGCGGCCGTCACGATCGCGCAGCCGGCGGCATCGTCGATGGCCCCGGTGCCGAGATCCCAGCTATCGAGATGGCAGCCGACCAGGATCGGCGGCAGCGATGGATCGCTGCCCGGCAGTTCGCCGATCACGTTGCCGGACGGCAGGTTGTCTGCCGTCTTGCCGGTTAGCGTGAGCGCGATGCGCACCGCCTTGCCGCCGGCCACCGTGCGCGCGATCAGATCGGCATCGGGATTCGAAACCGCCCCGGCCGGGATCGGCTTCACGCCGTCGGGCCAGTTGGTGGCGCCGGTATGCGGGTTGCGGTGGCTGTCGGTACCGATCGAGCGGATCACGACGCCGATCGCGCCCTTGCGCGCTGCAATGGCCGGGCCCTGCCGCCGGGCATTGCCATAGGGGCCGTAGCCGCTGCCATCCTGCGCCGCGCGCATGGCGTGGTCGATGTAGGCGATCTTGCCGGCGAGCGAGCCGTCCGGCGCGGCCTTCAGCGCGTCCAGTGTGGGGAAATAGACGAGTTCGCCCTCGATCCCGGCATCCGGCGTGGTGCCGCTATAGCCTAGCGCGGTCACGGCCAGATTTTGCGGCACCGGCGCTACCAGCCGCGCGCGATCCACGCCGCGCACATAGCCGCGGATGGGAAACGGCTCGACCGCGACATTGCGGAAGCCCAGCGCCTTCAGCTTTTCCGACGCCCATACCCGTGCCCGGGCCTCTGCCTCGCTGCCAGCAAGGCGCGGGCCGACATCGGTGGTCAGCCCCGCCACGATGTTCCACGCGACATCGTCCTTCGGCGGTTCCGCCTGCGCGGCAACGAGGGGAACGAAGGCGGCGGAGAGCGCGAGCGCGCGGAGCTTGTTTCGCATGAAACCTCTCCTATCTTTGGGGTGCTCTCCTGCCAACACCCTATCCGCCAAAACGCCCGCTTGCCCGGCCCTTCCCGCTTGGCTAGAGGCCGCATCAAGTGCCGAGTTCGCACGCCATTCCACCAAGGAACGATCATGGCCGCCCAATACGCCTACGTCATGAAGGACATGACGAAGACCTTCCCCGGCGCACCGAAGCCGGTGCTGAACAATATCAACCTGCAGTTCTATCAGGGCGCCAAGATCGGCATCGTCGGCCCGAACGGCGCCGGTAAATCGACCCTGATCAAGATCATGGCCGGGATCGACAAGGACTTCACCGGCGAAGCATGGCCGGGCGAGAACATCACCGTCGGCTATCTCGAGCAGGAGCCGCAGCTCGACGAGAGCAAGACCGTGCTCGAAAACGTCAAGGACGGTGCGCGCGCGACGGCGGACATGGTCGAGCGCTTCAACCAGATCGGCATGGAAATGGCCGAGGAAGACGCCGACTTCGACGCGTTGGGCGCGGAGATGGCCGAGCTTCAGGACAAGATCGACGCGGTCGATGGCTGGACGCTCGACAACCAGCTCGAAATCGCCATGGAAGCGCTGCGCTGCCCTCCCGGCGACTGGTCGGTGGCAAGCCTTTCGGGTGGTGAAAAGCGCCGCATCGCGCTGACCCGCCTGCTGATCCAGAAGCCTTCGATCCTGCTGCTCGACGAGCCGACCAACCACCTCGACGCCGAATCCGTCGAATGGCTGGAAAACCACCTCAAGGACTATGCCGGTGCGGTGCTGATGATCACCCACGACCGCTACTTCCTTGACAACGTGGTGGGCTGGATTCTCGAACTCGACCGCGGAAAGTACTTCCCCTACGAGGGCAACTACTCGACCTACCTCGAAACCAAGGCCAAGCGCATGGCCCAGGAAGAGCGCGAGGAAAGCGGCAAGCAGAAGGCGCTGCAGCGCGAACTCGAGTGGATCCGCCAGACCCCGGCCGCGCGCCAGACCAAGTCCAAGGCACGTATCCGCAAGTTCGAGGAACTGCAGAACGCCCAGGACAACCGTCCGGTCGGCAAGGCGCAGATCGTGATCCAGGTGCCCGAGCGCCTTGGCGGCAAGGTGATCGAGGTGAAGAACATCTCGAAGGCCTATGGCGACAAGCTGCTGTTCGAAGACCTGTCGTTCATGCTGCCGCCCGGCGGCATCGTCGGCGTGATCGGCCCGAACGGCGCGGGCAAATCCACGCTGTTCAAGATCCTGACCGGCAAGGAAGTGCCAGACACCGGTTCGGTGGAAATCGGTTCGACCGTCCACCTGGGCTATGTCGACCAGAGCCGCGACGACCTGAACCCGGCCAACAACGTGTGGCAGGAAATCTCGGACGGCCTCGATTACATGAAGGTCAACGGGCAGGACATGTCGACGCGCGCCTACGTCGGCGCGTTCAACTTCAAGGGTCCGGACCAGCAGAAGAACGTCGGCAAGCTTTCGGGCGGTGAGCGCAACCGCGTGCACATGGCCAAGATGCTAAAGGCCGGCGGCAACGTGCTGCTGCTCGACGAACCAACCAACGACCTCGACGTGGAAACGCTGGCGGCGCTGGAAGACGCGATCGAGAACTTCGCCGGCTGCGCCGTGGTCATCAGCCACGACCGCTTCTTCCTCGACCGTCTGGCCACGCATATCTTGGCGTTCGAGGGCAACAGCCATGTCGAATGGTTCGAAGGCAACTTCGCGGCTTACGAGGAAGACAAGCGCCGTCGCCTGGGCGACGCGGCCGACCGGCCCACCGCGCTGGCCTACAAGAAACTGACACGCTGATTTCCATCGGCGGAGCCTGAAACACGGTGCGGGGCGGGAGCACGGTTCCCGCCCCGTTTCGCTGTGCCGTTTCGGGAAAGCTGAACGAATGCCCTTGCAAGCGGTTCAGCGGCGCGACAGCGCGACTCCGGTAACACTGTGTCACATGACGTCACGGGATGGGCCGTGACCACAGGTGCATCGGAGAGCGGCCATGGCCGGGATCACATTCTTCAGGAACAGCCTGCTGGCGGCAGCCGCGCTCGCCTCGACGGTGGCCGCGCTTCCCACGGCCGCTTTCGCCCAGCAGGGCGACTGGCGGGGCGCGGGGCGCGAGGCGCGTGGGACTGAGCCCGGTCCGGGCCGTGGTGGCAACCGGGGTGGCGGCTGGAACGGAGGGGGCAATGGTGGAGGCGGCGGCGGTGGAGGCGGCTGGAATCGCCCCGCTCCACAACAGGCCCAACCGCAGCCCCAGCCCCAACCTCAGCCGCAACGCAACTGGGGTGGCGGCAATCCGGGCGGCTGGAACCAGAATCGCCCCCAATCACAACCCTCCATGCCCCAGCAGCAGGCGCCACGCGCGCCCCGCTCCTGGCAGGGAGGCGGCGATGGTGGTGTCCGTCCGGCGCCGCAGGACCGCGGTGATCGCTGGCAAGGGGGTGGCTGGCAGGGGGGTGGCTGGCAGGGGGGTGGCTGGCAGGGAGGCCGCAATGGCGACTGGCAGCGCGGCAATCCGAACCCGCGCCCGGACGGTCGCCGGCCCGATGGCCCGCGTCCCGACAATACCCGCCCCGGGCCGACCTATCGCGATGGCGTGGGCGTCCATTATGGCAACGGCCAGTGGCGGAACGACAATCGCGGATACGATCGCGGGCGGGACAATCGCTGGCGTGGCAACGATGGTTGGCGCGGCAACGACGGCTGGCGCTCGGGTGAAAGCTGGCGGGGGGACCGCGGACGCTGGAACAATGGCGGTGGCTGGAACAGCGACTGGCGGCGTGACCGGCGCTACGATTGGCGCGGCTATCGTGCTGAAAACCGCAGCATTTTCCGGTCCCGGCCCTACTATGCGCCCTATCGCGGGTATTCGTACAGCCGCCTCAGGGTAGGCTTCTTCCTGGATAGCGTGTTCTTCGGCAACCAGTACTGGATCAACGATCCGTGGTCCTATCGTCTGCCGGACGTGTACGGCCCCTATCGCTGGGTTCGCTACTACAACGACGTCCTGCTGGTAGATGTCTATTCCGGCGAGGTCGTGGACGTGATCTACGATTTCTTCTGGTAACGCCCAGATACTTCTGGTGACATCCAGACCGGAAACCGCCGGTTCTAAAGACGCGACGACCCGCCGGTGGCCCGTGCCAACCGGCGGGTCGAACGCTTCAAGGACGCGCCAGCGACGGCTCGCGGCGACCGTCGGGAATCACCGCGGTCCGCCGCTTCTCAGCTGATCGGCCCGATCGCGCGCAACACGCGCCGCATCACGGCATGGCCTTCATCGGTCAGGCGCACGAAGCGGCGGCGCGCATCTCCCCGGTCAGCCTTGCGGTAAAGCAGGCCTTCCTTTTCCAGCCGGGCAATCCACCGCAGGATGGTGGTGGAAGGGACACCGGCCTCGATGCACACGCTGGAAACCTGGATTTCCATGCCGCGTTTGCTGGCGATGTACAGGTCCAGAAGTATATCCCACGCCGGCTCGCCGAAAATCCGCCTTGGCCCCAGGGCGGAATCGCGCTTACGGCGCAAGTTATACAGGGCTTGAGCGAGCCGATAAGCTTCGGCCTCAGTATCGATCAGGGCTTCCAATGGAATACGACCTCCCTATATCAAAAGTAGGTCATCCCAAATTAGCGAAAGAAGAACATAGAATTCCTTGCCCGCTATTAGGCATAGCATTCCAATTCGACCCTTCCGCAAAGTTAGGACTTCGATTCCTACTTCCCGGTATTTATTTAACGACTTCTTCCTACGCCAATATTCACAGTATTTGCCCTGACTGGCAACGGCTCGCCACCGGATCGGATCAAAACCGCATTAACCTTAAATCGCCCCTGAACGCGGGGTGTGACATCCGTCACAAGGCGCCCACGCCTCTTGCTCCCCGTCCCGCCTTGGGTCATGAAAGCGGCGCCCATGATCTCCCTGTCTCGCAAGTCCCGTCCGCATCCGGACGCCGCCCTTCTCAAGCGTATCGGCCAGACCGTTCGCGCCCGTCTGGATGCCGATCCCGCGGCCTATCGCCTTCCGGTTGAAGGTCTTGAAATATATGGAGTTTCCAACTTCCTTTCCGAAGCGGAATGCCAGCGGCTGATCGCGACCATTGACGACGTCGCGCGCCCATCGCTTACCTACGATGGCAACCGCAGCGGGGGCCGCACGAGCTACTCCGGCGACGTCGATCCGTGGGACCCGTTCACCCTGATGTTGCAGCGCAGAATCGATGACCTGGTGGGGCTCGATCCCGACACCGGAGAGACCATTCAGGGGCAGCGTTACACCCCCGGACAGGAATTTTGTCCCCATTTTGACCATTTTAATCCGGACCAGCCGTTCTGGGATCGGGAGATGGGGCGTGGGGGTCAGCGAAGCTGGACCGCCATGGCCTATCTCAACGCCGTCGAGGAAGGCGGTTCAACCGATTTCCCAAAGGTCGACCTGTCGATTCCCCCCCAACGCGGCGCGTTGCTGGTGTGGAACAACATGGCCGTGGATGGCACTCCCAACCCCAACAGCCTTCATGCCGGCCGGCCGGTCGTCAAAGGCACCAAGTACGTCCTCACCAAGTGGTACCGGACACGCGCATGGGGCTGATCCGGGGGGCGGGCACGGCAAACCCGATGGTTCCGGCAAGCGGGGCTGCAAGCTGGCGCCTGCTTCGCGGCACCGCATTGGTCCTTGCCCTGGGGTTGACGGCAGCGGCAAGCGCCCCGCAGACCTCCTCACTGGCAGATCGGCCGGTCCCGCAAGCCACCGCGAAGGCCGGCTTCGTCCGGCAAAGCGAAGCAGCCCTGGCGCTCGACCGGTTGTTCATGGACGACAGCCGGGCGGAACAGGCGCTCGACCCGCTCGGTGCGCTGGAACAGGGCGAACAGATTCCGCTCGACCGCTTCCTGCTGCTGTTCACGCCGGAACTCGTCCATCGCCTGCGCGAAACCAACGCTGCCACGCTGGCCCGGCTGGACAGGATCGATCGCAATCAGCTCGATGACGCGCACCGCATTTCCTACGACGTGTTCCGCGATGCCAAGCTCCAGGAACGCGATGCGCTGGCTCCGCAGGTGGAGGCGCTCACCGCGGTTCGCCCGTTCAACCACTTCGGCGGCTTTCACGTCGAGTTTCCCGGCCTTGCTTCGTCCGAAACGCCTGTCCCGCTGGAAACGCCCGCCGATTTCGACGCGCTTCTGGCGCGTGACCGGGCGCTGCCGCAGGTCTTCGACCATGCGATCGCCCGGTTCCGCGAAGGCATGGCGGGCGGCGCGATCGAATCCCGCCTGACCGTGCGCAACATGATCGCGCAGATCGATACGATCCTGGCGCAGCCGGTCCAGCGATCCCCGTTCTATTCGCCCGTCGCGCAGTATCCCGCGCGATATGGCACCGGCGCCAAACGGCGCATCGCCGCCGCCTTCCGGCAGACAATCAGTCAATCGGTGTACCCCGCTTATCACAAACTTCGGGCTTTCCTTGCGGAGGAATACTACCCTGTCGCGCGCGAGGATGCCGGATTGTGGGCGATGAAGGGCGGAGACAGGCTCTATCGGCTGCTCATCCGCAATCACACGACCCTGCCGCTCGATCCCGATGCGGTGCACGATCTGGGCTTTGGTGAAGTGGCGCGCATCCAGCGCGAGATGGAAGGGGTGAAGACGGAACTGGGCTATGCCGGTCCGCTCAAGGCGTTCTTCGACGAATTGCGGGTGAACCCCCGATACCATCCGCGGACCGACGCGCAGCTTGCCGAGGGCTTTCGCGCCGTGGGCCGCAAAGTCGAAGCGCAGGCGCCGCGCTATTTCCTGCACCTGCCGCGCACGCCGCTGCTGATCCAGCCCTACCCCGCCTATCGCGCGCGCTACGAAGCCGGCGGCAGCTATAGCCAGGGCGCGCCGGACGGCAGCCGGCCGGGCGTGTTCTTCTACAACACCTACGACCTCAAAAGCCGCTTCCTGACGGGCATCACCACGCTTTACCTCCACGAAGGCGCGCCGGGGCATCATTTCCAGATCAGCCTGGCCCAGGAGAACGCCAGCCTGCCCGATTTCCAGCGTTTCGGGGGCAATACCGCCTATGTAGAAGGCTGGGCGCTCTATGCCGAGACGCTGGGTTACGAAATGGGGTTCTACAAGGACCCGATGCAGCACTGGGGCACGCTGGACGACGAGATGCTGCGCGCCATGCGGCTGGTGGTGGACACCGGCATCCACGCCAAGCGGTGGACGCGCGAACAGGCGATCGACTACATGCTCGCCAATTCCGGCATGGGTTGCAGCGATGCGACCGCCGAAGTCGAACGCTACATCGCCAATCCGGGGCAGGCGCTATCCTACAAAATCGGCGCGCTCACCATCCAGCGCCTGCGCCGCAAGGCCGAAGCGGAACTCGGCCCGCGCTTCGACATTCGCGCGTTTCACGATCAGGTGCTGGGCAGCGGCGCGCTGCCCATGCCGGTTCTGGAAGCGAAGGTCGACCGCTGGATCGCGGGGCAGCGGGGATAGTCGCGAGGGCGGCGCGTCCGCCCCGAAGGGCGCGCTCAGCCTTCCAGCGCCTCGGCAATCAGCTTGCGCGTGTTCTCGATGCCGTAGAGCGCGATGAAGCTGCCCATGCGCGGCCCCTGGCTGGAGCCCAGCAGCGTCTCGTAAAGCGCCTTGAACCAGTCGCGCAGGCTTTCGAAGCCGTAATGCGGGTCCTTGCCGATCTCGTAGACGATGTTCTGCAGTTCCTCGGCCGTGGTCTCGGCGCTGGCGGCGGCAAGTTCCTCGTCCAGCGCGGTCAGCGCCGCGATCTCGCCGTTCTCCGGCTTGCGCCGCTGCAACGTGGGCGCGATGAAATCGCGGTTATAGGCCAGCGCGCAGGTCACCAGCGTATCGAGCGCGGGATGCGCCGCCGGGTCGGCATCGTCCACATAGTTGGCAAGATACGACCAGACCTGTTCGCGCGTCGCGCCCGCGCCGAGCACGCCCACCAGATTGAGCAGCAGGCCATAAGTGACCGGCAGCTTCTCGCCCGCCCCGGCGGCATCGCCGTTGGCGCGCAGCAGGTGCCACACCGGGTTGCCCAGTTGCTGTTCGATCGGCTGCGCGGGCAGCTTCTCGCGGAACTGCCAGTATTCGTCCACCGCGCGCGGGATGATGCCAACGTGCAGAGACTTCGCGCTCTTGGGTTCGCGGAACAGGTAGAATCCCAGGCTTTCCTCGCTGCCGTAGTCAAGCCACTGCTCGATGGTCAGCCCGTTGCCCTTGGACTTGGAGATCTTCTCCCCCTTCTCGTCGAGGAAGAGTTCGTAGATCAGTCCTTCGGGACGGCGCCCACCCAGCACCTGCGCGATCCGGCCCGACTGCGTGACGCTGTCGGTCAGATCCTTGCCGCACATCTCGTAATCGACGCCAAGCGCCACCCAGCGCATCGCCCAGTCGACCTTCCATTGCAGCTTGGAGCGCCCGCCCAGGATAGACTGTTCGACCATCTCGCCGGTCACGTCCTCGAACCGGATCACGCCCGCTTCCGCATCGACCACGTCCACCGGCACCTGCAGCACCTGATGATTGGTCGGCGAAACCGGCAGGACCGGCGAATAGGTCTTGCGCCGTTCCTCACGCAGCGTGGGCAGCATGATGCCCATGATCGCGTCGTAATGGCGCAGCACGTTCTTCAGCGCATCGTCGAAACCGCCGGCATTGTAGCGATCGCTGGCCGAGACGAATTCGTAGTCGAAGCCGAAGCGGTCCAGAAACGCGCGCAGCATCGCGTTGTTGTGGTGCGCGAAGCTTTCGTGCGTGGCGAACGGATCGGGGATGCGCGACAGCGGATGGCCGATATAGGCGGCGAGCAGGCCCTTGTTGGGCACGTTGTCGGGCACCTTGCGCAGCCCGTCCATGTCGTCGGAAAAGGCGACGAGGCGCGTGGGATGGCCGCCCGTGAGCGCTTCATAGGCGCGGCGGACCAGCGTGGTGCGCAGCACTTCCTGGAACGTGCCGATGTGCGGCAGGCCCGAGGGGCCATAGCCCGTCTCGAACAGCACGGGCGCCAGATTTCCGGCGGCATCGCGTTTGCCGCCCGGATACCGCTTCACGATCTTGCGGGCTTCCTCGAACGGCCAGGCCTTGGAGACCTGCGCGGCTTCGAGCACGGACGGCGGACGGGTTTCGGTGTCGGTCATAGCGGGCGTCCTTTCGCCCGCCTGCCCCGCTTGCGCAAGGAAAAGCTGGCGCCGCTGACGACGTGGCCCGATCGTGGGAAGGACACCGCGCCGCGCAACCCAAAAAAGAACGGCCGCCCCGCCAGGGTGCGGGGCGGCCGCGCTGCGGCGCAAGACGCGGGGGAGAGCCTTTAGCGCAGCAGCGTCAGGACGGTCTGCTGGGCCTGGTTGGCCTGTGCGATCATCGCGGTCGATGCCTGGCTGAGTATCTGCGACTTCGCCAGCGCCGTGGTTTCGGCCGAGTAATCGGTGTCCTGAATCCGCGAACGCGCTTCCGAAAGGTTGGTCACGTTGCTGGTGAGGTTGTTCACCACCGATTCCAGCCTGTTCTGACCCGCGCCCAGTGAGGCGCGCGTCGCGCTGACATCCGAAAGCGCGGCTTCCACGTTGCTCATCGTGGTCACGGCCTTGGCCGCCGTGGTGACGTCGAGCGCCGCCGCGGCCAGGTTCGTGCCGTCGATAGCCGTGCTGGTCAGCGTCACGGTATCGCCGCTGTTGGCCCCCGCCTGGATGTCGATCGACACGTCGGTGCCGGCCGTGGTGCTGAACAGCGCGTTGCCGTTGAACTTGACCGTGCTGAAGACGCTGCCGATCTGCTCGGTCAGCGCGGTCACTTCGGTCTGCATGTAAACGCGGTCGGTGGTGTCCTGATAGGTGCCCGAAGCCGACTGGTTCGCCAGTTCACGGATGCGCTGGAGCATGTTGGTCACTTCGCCCAGCGCGCCTTCGGCGGTCTGCGCCAGCGAGATGCCATCGTTGGCGTTGCGGATGCCCTGGCTCATGCCCTTGATCTGCGAGGTCATGGACGTGGTGATGGCAAGGCCGGCCGCGTCATCCTTGGCGCTGTTGATGCGCATGCCGGTGGACAGGCGCTCCATCGAAAGGCCCAGGGTCTTGGTCGCGCTGTTGGATGCGTTCGCCGCGCGTATCGCGTTGATGTTCGTATTGATAACGGTCATGACAAGTACCTCCACTCTGTCTGCCGGAACGATCCGGCGCGGACCTGCTGGTCCCGGGGCAAAGACCGGTGTGGAAGCGGGGGGTTTCAGGGCATCCGTGTCAGTACGTAGTCCGCGGGCAAAGATCGCTTCAGTATGATCCCTGTCAATCATGTGATTGTTTTAGCCTAATAATCTCCGATCTTCACCATTTCTGACAGCCGCGCATCGGGAAACGCGACAGGCCATGGCTTGCCCCGCGTTCCAGTTCCGTTCTATGCGGAACGGATGGCTGCCCTTACCCTTCCCGCGCTCCATGCCAGCCATGGCGGCTGCTGGCTGCGCGATGCCTCGCTGACGGGCAGCCCGTCCACGCGC
>NZ_DDFB01000003.1:0-10375 GCF_002336885.1 Novosphingobium sp. UBA1939
CGCGGGCTTTTGACCAGCCTTTTGCCGCTGTTGCTGTGCCATGGCTCAAGCCGACGGACGAGCAGCAAGTCGACCAGAAGATCCAGCCATGTTGCAATCGTCTTGCCATCGACGCCGATGGCACGGGCAAGCTCAGCGGCGTTGTGGAGCCCGGACTGGTGATGCGCGAGCATCGTCCAGAAGCGACGTAAGGTCTCAGCCGGGATGCGCGGCCCCAGCATCGGCACGTCACGTTCGAGATAGGTTCGGATGAAGTCCTGCCGCCAACGCTGACTCAGTCGATCGCTGGTCGCGAGATAGCTGTCGGGAAATCCGCCACGCGTCCACAGCCGCTCGATATTGTCGGAAGGCACTTCCAGCGCGTCGAGCGGACGCATTTCGAGGTAGCTGATCCTGCCGGCAAGGCTTTCGCCCGATTGCCGCAGGAGATCGATCGAAGCGGAGCCGAGCAGCAGGAACCGACCGCTCCGCAGCCCCTTGCGGCGCCCGCGATCAATCACACCGCGCAGGACCTGAAACAGGTTCGGCATGCGATGAACCTCGTCGAGGATGACCAGTTCGTTCTCATGGGCTGCAAGATAGAGTTCAGGCTCCGCCAGGCGCGCCCGATCCGCTTCAGATTCAAGATCGAGATAGAGCGACGGTCTCGTTTCCCCGATCTCGAGGGCAAGCGTTGTCTTTCCGACCTGCCGTGGTCCGAGCAGCGCGACGGCTGGCGTTTCGTTGAGCCGTTCGGCCAATTCAGCTTCGATGCGGCGCTCGATCATCCTTGCATTTATGGAGCACAACTCCAGATTTGCAAGGTTATTCTAATCGAAACCCACCTCGAAGCTGCCGGCCGGGCGCTCGCAGCTGGGAACAGCCAGCCATGTGCAACTGGGGACCAGCGCGGAAGAGGAGCCCTCACGATTTCTCGCCAAACGCTTGATACTTCAAAAGAATCCGTCAGCACTTCGGGATCTTGGTCGGTGCCGATCGGCCAGCCCGATCGGTCGTGTGCGACCGTCGAGATCGATATGCACCTCGAAATCAGGCACCGTGGGATGACCCGGTGGGCGGCTTGAGGCGAACACGTTTTGGGAGCTCGGCACTGGCAAGCGCTTGCCCAGCCCTATCATTGCCGATGTCGGCGATCCGACCCAAACCCTTGAGCAGGCCGAGCGCCTGAAGGACGCCGGCATAGATGCCGATGCTGACATTGGTGTCGCCGGTCTCGACCTTCTGAAGCGTGGAGCGGGACGTGAAAGCGCGTTCCGCCATTACTGCCAGGGCAACCACCGACGGCGGCGCGCATCATCGAGCTCCGCGCTTATAAATCGGAGCCCGATTCTGTTCCTGGCCGATCATTGATCTCAGGGGATTATTCGCGCCGATCAGCGTCCAATGCCGAGGTCGGTCCACCTGCGGAGAAGTCGGCGTGAGGCAGCCCCCATCCGCAATGCGATATGAGATAGAATAAGACCCTAAGGTACAGCACGAAACAAACTTTGCTCAGAACGATCGATTCGCGTGTAGAAACCGCGTAAAGATGCTATATACAAGCGGCACCGCATTTATGCTTCGAACCCGACTTACGAAACGAAGGTGGGCCTTATGGTATGGGGCCTAATTTTTATTGCGGCGCAGCATTTAATTATATTTCAAATACTTAAAGAGAACTTTCGATTCCCTTCACCGCCAGATCGCACGATTTTGAGTGCGGTAAGCGTGCGGTGAGCTTCGCGCCCGGCACCCGGACAGATCTCGCTCGATCCGTTGAGCGGATATCGTTCCTCGGGCGCAAAGCCCCTTGCGCCGGACTCAGGCACAAGCTAGGCGCCTGCCTCCCACGCGCCCGTAGCTCAGCTGGATAGAGCATCAGACTACGAATCTGAGGGTCGGACGTTCGAATCGTTCCGGGCGCGCCATTCTTTTTCACTGACGACACCCCCTCCACGGGGAACCGGTTGCGCGGAACGCGAAGCGTGGACGCCCCCGTTCGTCCGAGACGAACCAGGCCGCTACGATATTGTCGAGCCGCTTTGCCCCATTTAGGCCCGACCGCGTGACACAGGGTTCGCTTCTCCTCCCGCGGCTGCGCGACCGCCGCTGGCTCAGCCACATGGCGCTGCTCAATGCGGGCGGTTGGTTGACAGTGGCGCTGGTCCTCTCGCTCGAGGGGCTCATCGCTGCCGAACTGAGAAACAGCCCACAGGCGTGGTGGCCAAGCTTCGGCTATTCGCTGGCGATCTTCTCGATCTGGATGGTGCTGACGCCATTATTGGCATTCACCGTCCACCGCATCGAAGCGCAAATCACCGCGTGGCCGATGCGCCTGCTGCTCTATATCGCCGGATGGCCGATCGTCTGCCTGCTGCACGTCGGCCTGTTCGCGTTGTTGTTCTGGAATGTCTATGCCGACAGCGCGCGGATGCCGACGCGCGGCGCGTTCGCGATTGCGATGTTCGTGCGCAACATGGATCTCGACGGCTTCCTTTATGCGGGAATCGTGCTCGGGATGATCGTCTGGCGCCGGCGCACGGTGCAGCGGATTCCTCCAGCCCGGTCGCCAGGCGAACCGCTGGCCATTCGCGTCCGGGGCGGGGTCAGGCTGATCCCGCTTGATACGATCGACTGGATTGGCGCCGCCGGCGATTATGCGGAATTGCATGTCGGAACGAGCGTCGAACTCGTCGACGAATCGCTCTCCGCGCTGGCGCAGCGACTTCCCGTGGATGCGTTCGCGCGAATCCATCGCAGCACGATCATCCGGCGCGACCGAGTTGCCGAGATCCGCAGCGCCGGTCATGGCGATGCGCATATCATTTTGTCGGACGGCAGCATTTTGCGCCTCAGCCGCCGGTTCCGATCGAACCTCATCGACAGCCGATCCCGCCTGACGACCGGCGAAGTCCCGGTCAGCGAAAGGGCGTAGGACACACACCGCGGCGGCCCCTAGCTCGCGGCTGGAGGTGTCACTTGTCCAGATTTCTCTCAGCGTCCGTCGGCCCAGCGATGATCCTGCTGTCGGGAGCGGCGCCCATCCCCCAGCGCGCGATCCTGACGGTGCCGCACGCGCCGCGTGCGGTCGTCATCGATGGGCGTCGCCAACTCCGATACGAACTTTACATCAGCAACCGTGGTGGCTCGGGGCCCAGTCCGACGCGCATCGAAGCGATCGACGCCGCCAGCGGCGCGGTGATCGGCGCCCTGGCAGGCGAGGCACTCCGGCGATCGGTCGCCACTGTCGGTCACGGCGACGCTCTGGTTGTCTATTGGCAGCTGGAGTTTCCACCGGCACGCCCCGTTCCGGCCCGCTTGCGTCATCGCGTGGTGGTCGATGGCGTCAGCGTCGATGGCGGTGACACCGCGCCGCTTCGACCGGCGCTGCCGCAGCTTGGCTCCCCGCTCCGTGGCGGGCCGTGGGCCGCAGCCTATGATCCCGGCCTGGCCCGCGGGCACCGCCGCGCGATCTACGCAACGGGCGGCGCGGCGCATATCCCCGGTCGCTACGCGATCGACTGGTTCTACGCCGGGGGGAATGACGGACGAGGCGCCGAGGTCCTCGCGGTGGCCGATGCGACGGTCGCCGCCGTCCGCGACGATATGGAGGAGGCCGCGGGGGTCAGCGTGCAGTCGATCCCGCTGGCCGATGGCACCGGCAACTTCGTCGCGCTGCATTTGGCAGACGGCAGCTTCGCCGTTTACGAACATCTGGCGCGCGGCATCCCGCTCCGCGTCGGTCAGCGCGTCGCGCGCGGGCAGGTGATCGGGCATGTCGGCGCCACCGGACATGCGAGCCGGCCGCATCTGCACTTTCACGTCGCCGATGGCCTGTCGTCGCTCGCCTCGGAGGGGCTGCCGTTCCGCCTGACCGGCGCGACGATAATCGGCCGATATGCCGATGTCTTCGCAGCTTCGTCGGGGGGATCATGGACGGAGCTTCGCCCGTACCGCCTGTCCGCGCGGACCGGCGACATGCCCGCGCCCAATGTCGTCGTTCGCTTCGATTGACGCGCGCTGCGTCGCTTCGCGCAATCGCGCGAATATGTATATACAAATAGCGCCGGCGCGATAAGGTCGGCGCAAGCGACTTGGGAGGGTGGGCCGATGCATGACGCCAGCGGCATGACCGAGCGGCGAACGATCGATCATATTCCCGAGGACGAGCGCCATGGCGCGCCGATCAACCAATTCACCCTGTGGTTCGGCGCGAACCTGCAGATCACCGCGGTGGTCGACGGCGCGCTGTCGATCGTCTTTGGCGCGGAAGCGCTCACCGCGATCATCGGGCTGCTCATCGGCAATATCCTGGGCGGTGCGGTGATGGCGCTCCATTCGGCGCAGGGGCCGCATCTCGGGCTGCCGCAGATGATCTCCAGCCGGGCGCAATTCGGGGTCAAGGGCGCTACGCTGCCGCTGGTCCTCGTGATCATCATGTATCTCGGCTTCGCCGCGACGGGCACCGTCCTGTCGGGTCAGGCGATCAATCTGATCGCGGGGGTCAGCCACCCGGCCTTCGGCATCGTGATCTTCGGCGCGCTCACCGCGATCATCGCGGTGATCGGCTATAATCTGATCCACACGATCGGCCGCATCGCGACGGTCGCCGGCATCCTCGGCTTCGGCTATCTCGCTTTCCGGCTCTTCACCTCATACGACATCTCGGCGGCCTTCGGGCAGCATCCCTTTTCCTTTGCCACCTTCCTGCTCGCGATCGGTCTGTCGGCCGGCTGGCAGCTGACCTTTGCGCCCTATGTCGCCGATTATTCGCGCTATCTGCCGTCGTCGACGCCGCGCGCCGTGACCTTCAAGGCGACCTTGCTCGGCACCGCATTGGGCGCGCAGATCGCGATGACCTTCGGCGTGCTGGTCGCCGCATTGGGTGGCAAGTTTCTCGAGAATCAGGTCGGCTTCGTCGGCGATCTCGCCGGTCCGGTGTTCGCGATCCTCATCTATCTCGTCATCGTCGCGGGCAAGCTGACGGTGAACTGCCTCAATGCCTATGGCGGCTTCATGACGATTCTGACCGCGGTCAGCTCGTTCAGCGACCAGCATCGGATCTCGCCGATCGCGCGCACGCTCTATATCGCGGGCTTCGTGGCGCTCTCGGTCGGCATCGCGTTGCTCGCCAGCGCCGACTTTCTGGCGACATTCAAGAATTTCGTGCTGCTGCTGCTCGTCGTGTTCGTTCCGTGGAGCGCGATCAATCTCGTCGATTATTATCTGATCTCAAAGGAATATGTTGATATTTCAGCGCTTTATGACGTCAATGGGCGCTATGGCGCGTATAATCGCGTCGCGCTGGGATGCTATCTCATCGGTATTGTCGTCCAGATCCCGTTTCTCAATCAGGCAATCTATGAAGGGCCGATCGCGCGCGCATTGGACGGCGCGGATATCTCCTGGATCGTCAGCCTGATCGCCACCTCGCTGCTCTATTATCTGCTCGAACGCCGCCGGTCAGCCTAGCAAGCCGGCACGATAGCGCATCGCGACATCGGATCGCTCATAGCGTGCGCCATAGCGCGCCATGATCCCGGCATCGTGCTGGAAACCGAGCTTCTCATAGAGATGGACGGCGGCAGCGCAGCGGGCATTGGTGAGCAGATAGAAGGGATCGTGCCCCATCGCCTGCGCCCGCTCGATCAGGGCGGCGAGCAGGAACTCGCCGGCCTTGAGGCCGCGCGCGCTGGCGCGGACGCCCATCTTGGTCAGTTCCAGCCCGCCGTCGCCGGACGGGCGCAGCGCACCGGTGCCGACGATGCCGAGCCCGCGCGCTTCCACGAACAGGATCGTCCCGCCGGCGTCGATGATCTGTTCGCGCGGATGATCCAGCACGGCGCGATCCGCCGCCTCAAGGTGGAACATCGCACTGATCCACTCGACATTGATGTCGGCGAAATCGCCCGCAAGATCGTCGCTATAGTCTCTGATCGTCAGCGCCGGCGCGCCGGATTGGGCGGCCAGCATATCGAGCGGGGTTGCCGCCAGCGCCGACTCCAATGCCGTGAGCTGGGTCATGAACGTGTCGGCCCCCTCCCCCAGCAACGTGCGCACCGCATCCTCGACCCGCGGCCAGACGTGAACCCGCGCGCGCGCCAGCACCGCCGCGCCCGCCGGGGTCAGCGAAAGGGTTCGCTGGCGCTGATCTTCCCCCTGCTCTGACCGGACGAGCCCCAGATCGGCCAATTGCCCGATCCCGCGCGTCACGCCGGGCTGGCTGATTCCGATCGCCTCGACCAACTGGCCGACCGTCCGCGCGTCCCCGTCCAGTGCGGCAAGAAACGCCATATGCATCGGCTGCACCGGCAGGCCGGCATCGGAAGTGATCCGCGCCGCCCCGGCCTGCATCCGCTCGCCGAGCCGTTTCAGGCGACTCCCCAAAAAGCCGATACCGCCCTCACGAACGACGTCCATCGCATCATCTCCATACCCTGATATATATCGGGATATATAACCCAACGACCCGCGTCAACCGAGGCCGAGCCTCCGGGACGGGCGTTTGCTCCCGATGGTCGATCGGCGTAGAGAAATCGCGTTTCCCTTCATCCTGTAAAACTCGTTTTTCGGAGACCGTGGTGAGATCAGGGGCGCTGGCCGATCGACGTCCCCTCGCCCGCGGATCGAGTTTCCGGTCATATGAGGAAACCTTTCTCGGCGTCGCGCTCGGCCTGATCGTCTACGTCGCATCGATGCTGGTCGCCTTTCGCGATGCGATCGCCAGCGGCTTCGACCTCGGCTTCGGCGATCGTGCCGACGGGCTGATCGAGATCAGCATTCTCGAACATTGGCGATCGGCGTTCGCCGGCGCCGACGCCTGGGATCAGCCGATCTACTTCCACCCCTATCCGGGCACGCTCGGCTATAACGACGGCTATTTCCTCTCCGGCCTGATCTATTCCGGCTGGCGGCTCCTGTCCGACCCGTTCCTCGCCGATACGCTGACCGCCGCGACCTATAAGAGCATCGGCTATGTCGCGACGCTCTGGCTGGTGCGCGGCATCCTGCGATGGAATTGGGGGACGGCGATCCTGATCGCCGCGCTCGCCACGATCTCGAACAATATGTTCGTGCAATCGGGCCATGCGCAGATCCAGACGCTGGCGCTGCTCCCGCTCGTCGCGTCGTTCGCGATCCTCGCGGTTCGCGCCGAGAACGAGCGGCGGCGGCTGGCATTATGCTGGGCGGCGCTCGCCGCGATCGTGATGGGCGCGTGGCTGCTGACCGCTTTCTATTTCGCGTGGTTCACGATCTATTTCGTCATGGTGCTGGTGGCATGCTGGCTCGCATTCGCCGGCGGCTGGCGGGCAGGCGCGTGGCGAGAAATAGCCAGGGCCCATTGGCGCACCGCGGCGGTCTTTGCCGGCGTGTTCGTCATCGCCGCGCTCCCCTTCCTGTGGGTCTATCTCCCCAAGGCGTCCGAAACCGGCGGGCATGGCTTCATCATCCTTTATGCCGTCGAGCCGATCGACCTGCTCAACACCGGCGAGCACAATCTGCTATGGGGCTGGATAATCCGCGGCATCAGCGCTGCGATACAGGCCACGCCGCCGCCCGACGGCTGGCTCGATGGCGCGGCGAGCGGCGGGGAACATATCTCGGGCTTCCCCCTCCTGACCTTCGCGCTGATCTGCGCCGCGGTCTGGCGGACGATCCGCCGGCGTGAGGCGCCGCGTTTCGCCCGCGTCTTCGCGCTGGCGATCGCGATCTCCTGGGTACTCACGCTGCGCTTCGGGCAGCAATCTTTGTGGGCGTTCGTGCATGATCTGGTGCCCGGCGCGCGCGGATTGCGCGTCGTGCTGCGCTATCAATTGTTCCTCGTGCTGCCGGCGCTGCTGCTGGTGGGGAGCGCGTTTCGCGACGATCTCGTGCGGCTCTGGCACCGCCGGCCGTGGCTGGCCGGCGCGATCGTCGCCGTGCTCGTCGTCGAACAGATCAATGTCGCGCAACCGACGCAGCTCAGCCGCGCGGTGCAATCGGCCGCCTTCGGCGCGGTGCCGGCGCCGCCGAGGGAATGCGACAGCTTTTACGTGGTGGCGGCGCGGCGGCGCGAGCCGCGCTATGGCGACCCGGCGCACAACAGCCTCTATCCGCACAATGTCGACGCGATGTTTCTCGCCGAGCAATGGCGCGTGCCGACGGTCAACGGCTTCTCGACCTTCAACCCGCCCGACTGGAATTTCGCGATGCCCGATGCGCTCAACTATGACACGCGCGTGATCGCTTATGCCCAGCAGCATAAGCTGCAGCGGCTGTGCCGGCTCGACATGAACGATCCGGCGCCGTGGCGGCGGCTATAGGCTCATTTGATCGCCACCTCGATCCGCGCAATCTCGCCGTTGAACCGCGTCCCGCCGGGCAGGTCGACCACCGTCGCCCCGGTATCGCGCCCGATATCGAACGTCTCGCCAAGCCCGGCGGCGACAAAGGCGGTGCGCCCGATGTGGCCGCGCGCCACCTCCTGCCCGTCGATGCTGATCGTCAGCGTGCCGCCCTGCCCCGGCATGCCGGCCGGCGCATAGGCGTAATCGAGCTTGTGCTTGCCCGGCGCGATCGCGGCGCCGGCGGCGATGCGGAACTGGTCCTCGGGCTTTTGCGAGGCGGCGTGGACGACGAACGGCCGCCCCTTGTCGAAGCCGAAGCTCCAGCCCGCGAAGCGGCTGCCGCTGGCGATCAGCACGCCGCGCGCGCCATCCTTGGGCACGGTGATATCGGCATCGATCGCAAAGCGACGGAAATTGATCGGCGGCGCCTTGCTCTGCGCGACGCTGATATCGCTGCCCCAATAGACGTAGCTGCGCGGCTTGGGCGGGGGCATCGCGCCGAGCGCGCGGATCGTGCCCTGCCGGTCGTCGAGCGGATAGACGTTGTTCGCTTTGGCTTCCTCATCCCATTCGGCGCGCAACGCAGCGAGCTTGGCCGGCTCGCTCGCCGCGAGATCGTGCGCCTGGCTGAAATCCCTGGTGAGATCGTAAAGCTCCCACTTATAATCGGTCGGCAGCCCGCCCGATCCGCCCATCTTCCACGGCAAGCGGCCCGGCGTGGTGCTGGCCATCCAGCCGTGATCGTAGATCGCGCGATTGCCGAGCATCTCGAAATATTGCCGCACATGGCGCTCGGGCGCCTGCGGCGCATCGAAGCTGTAGACCAGGCTGGTCCCGTCGACCTTCTGCTGGCGCACGCCCTCCACCACATCGGGCATCGCGATGCCCGTCGCCTCAAGGATCGTCGGCATGATATCGTTGACGTGGCCGAACTGGGTGCGGATCGCCCCCTTGTCGTGGATCCGCGCCGGCCAGGAGACGACCATCCCGTTGCGCGTACCGCCAAGGTGCGAGCCGACCTGCTTGGTCCATTGGAACGGCGCATTGGTCGCCCAGGCCCAGCCGACCGGATAGATTTCGTAGCTGTCCGGCCCGCCCATCTTGGGCATTTGCGACAGCAGCCAGCTGGTATCCTCCTTCATCCCGTTGGCGAGCGAGCCAAGCTCGTTGGTCGATCCGGTGAGGTCACCCTCCGGGCTGGCGCCATTGTCGCCCTCGATGAAGATCACCAAGGTATTGTCGAGCTGTCCCATGCGCTTAAGCTCGTCGAGCACGGTGCCGACCTGATCGTCCTGATAGGCGAGCATCGCGGCGAACACTTCCATCATATGCGCATAGACGCGCCGCTGGTCGGCCGAGAGGCTGGACCAGGCGGGGATTTCCTTCGGCCGCGGGGTCAGCGCGGTATCCTTGGGCACGATCCCGGCCGCCCTCTGCCGCGCGAGACTATCCTCGCGCAGCTGATCCCAGCCCGAATCGAACTTGCCCTTGAAGCGCGCGATCCACTCGGCCGGCGCCTGATGCGGCGCATGCGCGCTGCCCGGCGCGAGATAGGCGAAGAACGGCTTGTCGGGCGCTGCGGCCTTCTGCCCGTGAATCCAGTGGATCAAGTCCTCGGCCAGATAATGATCGAGCGTCGTCGTCATCGGCGGCATCGCCACCGGGGAGGTGCCGCGATAGAGCGTCGGGCGCCATTGGTTGGTATCGCCGCCGACGAAACCGTAGAAATATTCGAAGCCCAGCCCGGTCGGCCACAGATCGAACGGCCCGCTATTGGCGTCGTCGCCCCCCTGCGGCAGATTATGATGCTTGCCGACGAACGCCGTGTTGTAGCCGTTGAGCCGCAGCACCTCCGCCACCGTTGCGGCGGAACGCGGGATCACCGACCAATAGCCGGGATAGCCGCTCCCGGTATCGGACACGATGCCATTGCCGACCGCATGATGATTGCGCCCGGTGAGCAAAGCCGCGCGGGTCGGCGAGCACATTGCGGTGGTATGGAAGCGCGTATAGCGCAGCCCGCTCGCCGCCAGCCGATCGAGATTGGGGGTCGGCACCGGCCCGCCGAA
>NZ_DDFB01000003.1:10431-10756 GCF_002336885.1 Novosphingobium sp. UBA1939
CGGTGAACGGCGCGGGCGCCTTGGGCAACACCACCTCGGCCTGCGCCATCGCCTGCGACGCTGCACTGGCGAGGAGAATCGCGCAGGACATTCCGCAAATCATTGTTTTCAGCGCCATAAACCCCTCCGTTGCGCAGGAACTATACGGTATAGTTCCCGTCATTGCAACCGGGCGCCGGTTGCGCGAGAAGGGCGCGATGACGCGTGCCGCCCCCTCCCCCCAGAGCGACGACCAGCCGGCGCGGACCCGCATCCTCGCCGCGGCGCGCGACGCGATCCTCGCATCCGGCTTCCTCGAGACGAGCATGGACCGGATCGCGCAGCA
>NZ_DDFB01000123.1:0-1529 GCF_002336885.1 Novosphingobium sp. UBA1939
CCGCCGAAGCCGCCGCCACCGCCGCTGTAGGGATCGAAATTGTCTTCGCCGAATCCGTCGCGCTTATCCCGTCCGCGACCCCGCCGCCCTCTGTCAAAACCCATAAACTTCAATAGACCTTCGTTCCGCCCCTGCTTTCCCCGGCGCCGCGGGCCGGATGCGGAGACCGGCGGCACGACAAGGAATCCGCGCCGGACAAAAGGCCGACCTTCTTCATTGCACTCATCTCTATAGCGGAGAAAAAGCCATAGCGCGAATGGAATCGGCAAAAGAGACCGGATTTCCGGGAACTTTCGTTGATCCGCCGTTTCGGAGGCAATTTTTCCGATCCCGGAGGCGGCTGCGAATGCTTGCTCTTGGCCAGTGGTTTGGGCAGAAGCACTGTCAATTGCGTGCCGTTTCGGAGGGCGAGCCGGCGCGATCACCTGCACGAGTCCTGCCACGACCGGCATTCGCCGTCGTCAGCCTCAATCCGGGAGTAGGCACCGTTGTTCCGCAAGATCGATGATCGCACTTATGCCAGTCCGCAGATCACGGTGGCGGACCTGGCCGAGGCGAAAGCGCTGGGAATCGCCGTGATCATCAACAACCGTCCCGAGGACGAATCCGACGATCAGACGCCGGGTGCCGCGATCGAGGCAGCCGCGCGCGAGGCCGGGATCGCCTATCACGCGATCCCCGTGACGCACGCGGGCTTCGCCGCCTGGCAGGTGGAAGCGATGCGCAAGGCGCTGGACGAGGCGGGCGACCAGCCAGTGCTCGCCTACTGCCGATCCGGTACGCGCTCCACGCTGCTGTGGGCGCTGGCCGAGGCGNNGGCGGGTGCGGCCGGTGCGGGGTATGACATCACGCCGGTTCGCGCGCAGGTCGATATGCTCGCGGCGCAGGCCGGTTGAGCCGGTACAGCGATCGTGAAAGTGGTGCAGGCGTTTCTTGCCCAGCCCGGCGTGCTTCTCGTGCTCAAGACGCTGGCTTCCCTGGTCGGGGTGCTGTTCGTGGTGCAACTCGCGCGCTGGATGAATCTGGGCGGCGACGTGCGGATTCGCGACGAGGATCACGCGGGCGCGCTGGCCGACGAAGCGATGTGCGGCTTCGTGCCGGTGGCGGTCGGGCTCGACAAGGCGCGGATTGGCGCGCTGGTGCGCGATGCGCAGGGCCGGGTCATGCTGATTCGCCGCCATGGCAGCCACTTCGCCGCGCGCCTGCTGGAAAGCCACGCCGGCGTCCGGCTCGACCAGCAGTTCCTGACCGTTTCGACCGGGGACAGCCGCTTCGGCACGATCACGCTCAACCTCGGCCCCGATGCGCAGGCCTGGGCGGCCAGCCTCCGCCGGCTGGAAGGATAGGGCCATGACGCCGGACATCCATCCGTTCGATATCGTGACTTACGCGGTGCCGTTCTTCATTCTGGCGATGATCGCGGAAATGGCGTGGGCGCGCCGCCGCGCGCCGGAAGCCTATGAACCACGCGATACCTGGACCTCGCTGGCGCTGGGGTTGGGCAGCACGGTTGCCGGCGCGCTGACCGC
>NZ_DDFB01000123.1:1588-12451 GCF_002336885.1 Novosphingobium sp. UBA1939
GCGCTGCGGCAGACCTGGACCGGCTTCGTTGCGCTCTCGTTCGTGTTCCGCATCTGGCCGGCGGTGCTCGGCTTTCACCCGGCGATGCTGGTGACGGTCGGGGCCGTGAATCTGGTTTACCAGTTCTGGATTCACACCGAGGCGATCGGCCGGATGCCGCGCTGGTTCGAGGCGGTGTTCAACACGCCTTCACATCACCGGGTCCACCACGCGACCAACCCGGTCTATCTCGATCGCAACTATGCCGGGGCGCTGATCGTGTGGGATCGCCTGTTCCGGACGTTCCAGCCCGAACTGGAGGACGAACGCATCCGCTATGGCATCGTCCGCCAACTCGGCACGTTCGGGATCGGGTGGTCGGTGTTCCACGAATGGGCGGGCATGCTGAAGGACTTCGCGGTCGCGCCGCTGCGCTACAAGCTGGCCTATCTCGTGCGCGAGCCGGGATGGAGCCACGATGGCAGCCGGGACACGTCCGACCGCATCCGGGAGCGCTGGCGCGACCGGCAGGACGGGGCGGAGCGTGACGCGCTAGATTGAAAGCCCGTCGCGCAGCAGGTCCGCGGCCACCCCGGCGATGTCCTCCACCGGGCGGCTGGCGTCCCACACGCCGAAGCGCAGGCCCAGGAACACGTTCATGCCCATCAGCGCCCAGGCCCGCACTTCCTGATCGCCTGCGCGCAGCGTGCCCTGGGCGACGCCATCGTCCAGGCGCGCGGCGATGCGCTGTGCGGTGCCTTCGTAGTGCGCGCGGTAGCTTTGCGGATCGGCGAACTCCGCCTCGTCGATGATGCGGTAGATTTCCTTGTGCTCGCGCGCGAAGCGCAGGAAGCCTTCCAGCGCCTCCCGCTCGCGCACCAGCCCTGTTGCTCCCGCGCTGACGGCCGCGGCCGCGGTGGTGGCGACACGGGCGGACATGTCGCGCACCAGCGCGGTGAAGATCGCGTCCTTCGAATCGAAATAGGTATAGAAGCTGCCGAGCGCCGTTCCCGCGCGGCGGGTGATCCCGCTGATCGAGGCTTCGTGGAAGCCGCGTTCGCCGAACTCGGCCGCCGCGGCATCGAGCAGGCGCCGCAGCGTTTCCCGTCCGCGCGCGGTACGCGGAGCCTTGCCGGGGCTCGCCTTTTCCGGATCTACCGACACCCTGCTCTCCCATCCGTGGCCGATCGTCCCTCCGATCGCCCGAGCCCGGTCCTTAGTGCCGGGGCTGTTGCGCTTTCGCCACGTCCTATCGATGGATTCGATCCGCCTCAAATGAAAAGTTGAAACATGGTTCAACTTTCAATATCGGTTCAGGCAGACGGGCCTTTCATCGGTCCGTGAGAGGGAGCCTGATCCATGAACCGTTTTCGCGTGCGCGCCCTTGCGGCCGCTACCACCGCGCTTGTTGCGCTGCCCGCCATGCCCGCTTTCGCGCAGGAAGCCGCTGCATCCGAAGCTTCGGCGAATGATTCGGGCGAAATCGTCGTCGTTGCCCGCAAGCGCGAGGAACGCCTGGTCGACGTGCCCATCGCCATCACCGCCCTGTCCACCGAAGGGCTGGAAAAGGCCGGCGCCAAGGATCTTTCCGGCGTTCAGGGCGCGATCCCCAACGTGAACATCGTGCAGGGGCGCGGCTCGGCCTCGTCCGCCAATTTCTACATCCGCGGCATCGGCCAGCCCGATGCGCTGCAGACCTTCGACCCTGCCGTCGGCGTCTATGTCGATGGCGTCTATCTCAGCCGCATCCAGGGCGCGCTGCTCAACCTGTTCGACGTGCAGCGCGTGGAAGTGCTGCGCGGGCCGCAGGGCTCGCTTTACGGCAAGAACACCATCGGTGGCGCGGTCAACGTGGTGTCGAAGAAGCCTGATCTGGACACGATCCGGGGCGAGGGCGCCTTCACTTATGGCCGCTTCAACGAAGTGACCGCCAAGGGCTATGTCACCGCGCCGCTGGTGACCGACAAGCTCGCGCTGTCGCTGGCCGGGGTCTATGACAAGCGCGACGGCATCGTCACCGATCCCGCCACCGGCAAGAAGTACAACGATCGCGACAACCTGTCGGGCCGCGCGATTCTGCGCGCCAAGCCGTCCGACCGGGTCGAGGTGCTGATCTCGGGCGACTACACCCGCCAGCGCAACGCGCTCACGCTGGGGCAGGCCACGGCCAACCTTATCGGCTTCAATTACAATTCCACGTTCACCAGCGTCACGCCGTTCGTCATCGCCACGGCGCCGACCGGCCGCTACAACTACACGGCATCCACCAGCTTCAAGAACGGCGAAGGCCAGCGGCTCGATCACTGGGGTCTTTCGGGCACGATCAATGTCGATCTGACCGACAACCTCCAGCTCACCTCGATCACCGCTTATCGCAAGCTGAAGACGAACTTCTACGTCGATATCGATGCCACGGCGGCGGAAGTGGGCGATGTGTTCGTGGGCACGCGCCAGCACCAGTTCAGCCAGGAACTGCAGCTCAAGCTGGATACCGAAAAGCTGAAGGGCGTGGTCGGGCTCTACTTCCTCGACGAACAGGTCAATTCGCACCAGGAAGCCTATGCCGACAGCTACCTCCAGTATGTCGGGACACCGCTGAACTTCCTGCGCACGATCGATGACCGGCAGAACACCAAGAGCTATGCCGCGTTCGGCCAGCTGACCTACAACTTCACCGAGAAGCTCGCGCTGACGGCGGGCCTACGCTACACGCACGAGAAGAAGAAGTACTTCCGCACCACGACGGCAACGACCACCAGCCCGGTGTTCCCGGCGATCCGCATCGTCAGCACGTTCGCGTTCCCAACCAGCCTGCCGGCGCCGTACAACACGCTCGACGAAGTCAGCTACGATGCGTGGACGCCATCGGCCACGCTCAGCTACAAGCCGACCACCAACACACTGGTCTATGCCTCGGCCAGCCGGGGCTTCAAGTCGGGCGGTTTCAACGGCCGCGTCAACAGCCTGGCCGACGTGACGCTGGCGGTGAACGGCACCACGCAGATCGTGCCGACGTTCAAGCCGGAAACGGTGTGGACCTACGAAGCTGGCGCCAAGGGCACGTTCCTGGACGGGCGCGTCTCGCTGTCGGCGGCGGCGTTCTATTCCGACTACAAGGACTTCCAGGCGCGCGTCGGCGGCGGCAACACCGGCATCAACGGTGGCAGCTTCCCCGTCATCAACGCGGGCAAGCTGCGCATCCAGGGCTTCGAGTTCGAAGCGGCGGTGCGCCCGTCCACGCCGCTGACGCTGACCGCGTCGGTCGGTTACCTCGATGCCAAGTACAAGGAGTTCAACGACGGCCGTCGCGCGCCCTCGTTCAGCTGCAACCCCACTGGCACGAAGATCACCTGCAAGCCGGCCTTCGCTCCGCCGCTCACCATGCGCATCGGCGCGGACTACCGCATTCCGCTGGGTGAAGCCTCGCTAAGCTTCGGCGGCGATGTCCGTTTCGTCGACAAGCAGTACCTTTCGGTCGACAACCGTCCCGGCCTGACCGAGGACGGCTATCTGCTTGGCAACGTCTATGCCCAGCTCGATTACGACCGGTTCTACCTGCGCGGCATGGTCAAGAACGTGGGCAACGCGCTCTACAAGACCGACGGGCAGGAGTTCAGCTCGGTCGGCAACATCCAGACCGTGTACTACGGCGATCCGCGCACCTGGAATCTCACGCTCGGCGTGCGCTTCTGACGCACGCGATCCCCGGCGCCCCTTTCCCCCTCCTCTCCTCCCTCGGCGGAAGGGGCGCCAACGGGGCCGGTGGTTCGCCCGCAAGCTGGCCCATGCGCAAAGGCCGGAAGCAGGTGACCCTGCTTCCGGCCTTTCCTCTCGGGGAACTGTAGGGCGGTTCTAGCTGGCGAGCCGCAGCGATCCGGCTGCCGGCGCTTCCGCTACCGGCTGATCGGGCCAGATGCCGCGCGTATCATACACCGCCTTGCCGCTGCGTTCGGCCAGCGGCACCACGCGGAACACGTCGTGATCGACCAGCACGATCAGCACGCCGCAATCCTCCAGCGCGGTGTCGAGGTCGATCAGCGCGGCGCCGGTGTCGGTGAACTCGATCGGCAGGGCGGAGGCATAGGGTTCGACCACGCTGATGCGATCGCCGAACCGGCGCGCCAGCGTCGCCGCGACATAGCGCGCCGGGCTTTCGCGGAAATCGTCGATGTTGGCCTTGAAGGCGAGGCCGAGGCAGGCGACCTTCTCGCCCGGATGCGCTTCCAGCAGCGCCGTGGCCTTGGCGATCACGTGGTGCATCTTGCCGTCGTTCACTTCGCGCGCGGTGCGGATCAGCGGCGTCTGTTCGGGCGCGCCGTGCACGATAAACCATGGGTCCACCGCGATGCAGTGCCCGCCCACGCCCGGGCCGGGCTGGAGGATATTGACGCGCGGATGGCGGTTGGCCAGCCGGATCACTTCCCACACGTCCAGGCCCATCTTGTCCGCCACCACCGACAGTTCGTTGGCGAAGGCGATGTTGACGTCGCGGTAGGCGTTCTCGACCAGCTTGGTCATCTCGGCCGAACGGGCATCGGTGGTCACGCAGGTGCCGCGCACGAAACGCTTGTAGAAGGCCAGCGCCTTGCGCGCGCAGCGCGGGGTAATCCCGCCGATGGAGCGGTCGTTGTTGGTCAGTTCTTCCAGAATGCGGCCCGGAAGCACGCGTTCGGGGCAGTAGGAGATCGAAACGTCGGGTGTTTCGCGCGTCAGGCCCGGAAACTTCAGGTCCGGGCGCAGGCCGGCCATCAGATCGCGCATCTTCTCGGTCGTGCCCACCGGAGAGGTGGATTCGAGGATGACCGCATCACCCGCCTTCAGCACGGCGGCCACTTCGGTCGCCGCCGCCAGCACATAGGAGATGTCGGGCGTGTGGTGCTCGTCCTTCTCGAAGGGCGTGGGCACCGCGATCACGAAGACGTCGGCAGGCTCGATCCGCGTGGCAGCGCGCAGCAGGCCGCGCTGGACCACGCCATGCACCAGCCCGTCGAGATCGACTTCCTCGATATGGATTTCGCCGCGGTTGATCGTTTCGACCACGCGTTCCGACACGTCGAGGCCCAGCACCCGGCATCCCGCGCGCGCGATGATCGCGGCGGTGGGCAGGCCGATATAGCCCAGTCCGACAACACAGACGTCCGGCTTCACTTCACCGGCTTTGAGGTTACCGGGCTGGTTCGACATGTCCCAAAAGCTCCACGATGCGGCGCGATGTCTGCCCATCCCCGAACGGGTTGTGGGCGCGCGCCATGGCCGAATAGGCAGCCTTATCGTCGAGCAGGGTGAAGATTTCGGAAACGATACGGTCCGCATCGGTTCCAACCAGCCTGGCCGTGCCGGCGGCCACGCCTTCGGGCCGTTCGGTCTTCTCGCGCATCACCAACACCGGCTTGCCCAGCGCGGGCGCTTCCTCCTGCACGCCGCCGCTGTCGGTCAGCATGATCTCGCTGATCGCCAGCAGCCGCGCGAAGTGCGGATAGTCCAGCGGCTCGATCATCGCCACGTTGGCAAGGCCGGCCAGCGCCGCGTCCATCACCTTGCGCACGTTGGGGTTGGGATGGACGGGGAAGATCAGCGCCACGTCCTCGCGCGCGGCGATGCGGCGGATCGCTTCGGCGATGTTTTCCAGGCCGCCGCCGAAGTTCTCGCGCCGGTGGCTGGTCACGCCGATGATCCGCTTGCCGGCAAAGCGTGCTTCCAGTTCGCCGAGGCCTGCCGCCAGCGCCGGTTCGGCGCCGATCCGCGCGGTGATCCACTGCAGCGCGTCGATCACGGTATTGCCGGTCACATGGACCGTGTCGGCGGGGACGTTTTCGGCATGGAGCGCCGCGGCGGAGGTTTCGGTGGGGGCGAAATGGAGCGCCGCGATCGAACCGATGATCTTGCGGTTCACTTCTTCCGGCCAGGGATGGTAGATGTTGTGGCTGCGCAGTCCGGCCTCGATGTGCGCCACCGGCAGCTTGCGGTAATAGGCTGCCAGAGCACCGGCCATGGCCGTGGCGGTATCGCCCTGGACCACCACCCAGTCCGGCTGTTCGGCGTCCATCACCCGGCCAAGCCCGGTCAGCAGTGCGGCGGTCAGCCCGTCGAGCGTCTGGTCCGGGCGCATCAGGTCCAGATCGTGATCGGGCACGATCCCCGCGATTTCCAGCACCTGGTCCAGCATGCCCCGGTGCTGCGCCGAAACGCAGGTCACCACGCGAAAGCGCGCGTCCGCGCGCAGGGCGTGGATTACGGGAAACACCTTGATGGCTTCGGGGCGGGTGCCGAATACGACGAGGACGGTCTTGGTCATCGGCACGCTCTTATCACCCAGTCGTTAAACCCGTGTTATGGGGCCGTCGGTGCGGCAACCGTCTTGCGGTATGAATTGGCGCCGATCCGCCGGCAAATCGCGCCGGGCCATTAACTACGAAATAAGAGCCTTGGCCTAAAGCGGGCACACAGCGGCGTGCGCGCCGCGCGAAGGAAAGGCTTGCCTGTGACTGCCATGTACCCGCCGATTGCCGCCACGCCACAGCCCCGGTCCGATGGTTCCGTCTCTGCGGCGACAAGGGTGACCGTGGTGGGGCTGGGCTATGTGGGGCTGCCGCTGGCGGTGGCGCTGGCGCGGCAGTTCTTCGTTACCGGCCTGGATATCGATCGCCGCCGCATCGCCGAACTTTCCGAAGGGCACGACCGCACGGGCGAGATCGAGGCCGGGCAGCTTTCGCTCTCGGGTCTCGGGGTCACCAGCGATGCGCAGGTCTGCCCGCCCAGCGACTTCTACATCGTGACCGTACCGACCCCCATCGACGCGGCGAATCGCCCGGACCTGCGCCTTGTCGAGGCCGCCTCGCGCACGGTCGGCGCGCTGCTGCCGGCCGCCGTGCAGGAAGGGCGCGCACCGGTGGTGGTGTTCGAAAGTACGGTCTATCCGGGGGTAACGGAGGAGATTTGCGGGCCATTGCTGGAAGAGGCGTCGGGGCTCGTCTGCGGCCGGGATTTCTTTCTCGGCTACAGCCCCGAACGGATCAATCCGGGCGATCGCGAACATACCATCGACCGGATCACCAAGGTGGTATCGGGGCAGACGCCCGAGGTGCTCGACCGGGTTGCCGATCTCTATGGCGCGATCACCAGCGGCGGCGTGTTCCGCGCCGCCTCGATCAAGGCGGCCGAAGCGGCCAAGGTGATCGAGAACGCCCAGCGCGACATCAACATCGCGTTCATGAACGAGATTGCGCAAATCTTCTCGAAAATGGATATTTCCGTGTGGGACGTGCTCGAAGCGGCGCGCACCAAGTGGAACTTCCTGCCGTTCACGCCCGGGCTCGTCGGCGGGCACTGCATCGGCGTTGACCCGTACTATCTCTCGCACCGGGCCGAGGCGCTGGGGCACGATCCGCAGGTCATCCTTGCCGGGCGCGGCGTCAACGATACCATGGCGCAATGGGTGGCGGACGAACTGCACGCGAAGCGCGGCGGGGCTGCTGGCAGCGTGCTGGTGCTGGGGCTGACCTTCAAGGAAAACGTGCCCGATCTGCGCAATTCCAAGGTCGCCGATGTCGTGCACGCCCTGGCGGGCATGGGGCACGCGGTCACGGTGCATGATCCGATGGCCGATGCCGGCGAGGCGCGGCACGAATACGGGCTGGACCTCTCCGCTGATGCGCTGGAACGGACTTACGATCTTGTCCTCCTTGCGGTGCCGCATCAGGCCTATCTGGCCATGGGCGAAGATGCCATCGCGGCGCTCGTTGCGCCCGGAGGCACGCTGGCGGATCTCAAGGGCATTCTGAACGGCAAGGCGGACTGGAAGCTCTGACCGTGCGGAACGCGGCAGACTTTGCCTGTTCGCCAGCGTTGTCCCCAACCTGTTTTGACTGACATATGGATCGGCCCCGGCTTGGGGTCTGGAGAACACGATGCGCGTACTGGTTACCGGCGTTGCCGGCTTCATCGGCTTTTCGTTGACGCAGAAACTGCTCGCTCGCGGCGATACGGTCATCGGGATCGATTGCGTGAACGATTACTACGACCTGCGGCTCAAGGAAGCACGACTGGCGCGGCTCAAGGAACTGGGCGGGAATCGTTTCACGTTCCTGAAGGCGGATTTCGCGGACATGGCAGGGGTGACCATCGCGCTGGATGACCTGGAGTTCGAACGGATCGTCCATCTCGGCGCGCAAGCCGGGGTGCGTTACTCGATCGAAAATCCGCATGCCTATGTGCAGTCGAACCTCGTCGGCCATCTCAACTTGCTGGAAATCGGCCGCCACCGTGGGGTCGAGCATATGGTCTATGCCAGCTCCAGTTCGGTCTACGGCGGCAACGAGAAGCTGCCGTTCTCGGTCGATGATCGCGTCGATCATCCGCTGTCGCTCTACGCCGCCACCAAGAAGGCGGACGAACTGATGAGCGAGACTTACGCGCATCTCTATCGCCTGCCGCTCACCGGGTTGCGGTTCTTCACGGTCTATGGTCCGTGGGGGCGCCCGGACATGATGATGTGGATCTTCACGCGCAAAATTCTCGCCGGCGAACCGATTCCGGTGTTCAACCATGGCGATATGTACCGCGATTTCACGTATATCGACGATATCATCGCCGGCGTCATGGCGTGCCTCGACAACCCGCCGCCCGATGATGGCGCGCCCAAGGCTGGGGGCAGCCTCAAGCCTCACCGGCTCTACAACATCGGTAACCACCGCTCGGAACACCTGATGAAGGTGGTCGAGATTCTGGAGGCGGAATGCGGCCGCAAGGCGCAGGTCGAACTGCTACCGATGCAGCCGGGCGACGTTCGCCAGAGCTTTGCCGATATTGACGCCATCGCGAACGACCTGGGTTACCAGCCCACCACCAGCATCGACGTTGGCGTGCCGAACTTCGTCGCGTGGTACAAGCAGTACCACGGCCTCTGAAGGTGCGCCTCTAGGGTCAGGACCCTAGGGGTGTGCAAACACGCCGCAGGCGATGCGGCCGCCGCTGTTGCCGCTGGGGTCGGTCTTGTAGTCGTCCGGCCCCGCGTGGATGACGATGGCGGTGCCGTCCGGGTCGAACACGCGGGCATCGAAATCGGCGCGCGCCACGCTGACCGGCACGGTCAGTTCGCCGGTGCCGTCGTCCTTCACGATCAGGTTGGGCAGATCGCCGAGATGGGGGCCGGCGGGGTTTTCGGTGCCATGCTGATGCCCGGCCGGATTGAGATGACCGCCAGCGGTCGTGAAGCCGGGGGCTTCGCAACGCCCTGTCGTATGCAGGTGGGCGCCATGTGCGCCGGCCGGTAGGCCCGATGCGGTTAGATGCAACAGGATATGATCGCCGCTGGTCACCAGTTCCGCACGCCCCGCGGGATGACCGTCCGCGGTCGCCAGCGGCGCGGTTGCAAGAACCGTGGATGTAGCCGCCTGTCCTGTCGTGGCGCAGGCGGTCAGCGCTATCAGCGAAACGGCGGTCAATGACAGCGGCGTAAGGGAACGGGTCAAGCGGATCATCTCTGGCCTCCTCGGCATGGTGCCTTGTCAGCCATAACGAAAAAGGGGCCGGATTGCTCCGACCCCTCGTTCGATTTCGGCAAAAAGCCTGAAATTACATGCCCGAACCCGGACCGTAGGTGATTTCCACGCGACGGTTCTGGAGTTCACGGACGCCGTCCGCGGTCGGAACGCGCGGGTTGGCTTCACCGAAGGCCTGGCTGGTGATCGAACCATCCGGGATACCGTGCGAGGTGAGGTACGCACGGACCGAGGTGTTACGACGAGCCGAGAGGCCGAGGTTGTACTTCGGCGTGCCCGAACGGTCGGTGTAACCGGCCAGCATGATCGGCACGCTGTTGCAGTTGCCATACGCGGTGATCGCGTTGTCGAGGATGGTCGCTGCTTCCGGCGTGATGTCCGACTTATCCCAGTCGAAGAACACGATGTACGGACCCTTGTTGCACACGGCCACCGGCGGAGGCGGCGGAGGCGGCGGGGGAGGCGGCGGCGGGGGCGGAGGCGGCGGCGGCGGCGGCGGAGCAGCCGGCTCACCGAAGTTATACGCCAGGCCGAGCAACAGGCTGTGCGACCGGAAGCGGCCGTCATACGCCGAACCCGCGATGTCGGTCAGCTTCACGCCGCCCGCGTTGAAGAAGCGATACTTCAACGAGACGTCGACATGCTGGCTGAGCGGCGCGCGAACGCCAGCCAGGGCCTGCCAAGCGAACACGGTGTCCGAATCGTTGAGCGTCGAGCCACCGGTGCCGGCGATCTTGACGCGGCTCTTCACGCGCGCCACGCCCGCGCCGCCACCGACGAAGCCCTGGAGGCCATCATCCGGACCGAAATCGAGCAGGCCGTTCAGCATGAAGCTGAGCGCCGACGAACGGCCATAGACGTTGCTGAACGTGCCTGCGGGCTGGTCGGGGAAGCCGGGAACCGGGGTCGCCCCGGTCGCCTGATAGCTGTCCAGGCTGGCCGAGCGGTAGCCGACCTCGGTTTCAAGGCGGAAACCGCCGAAATCGTAGCCGATCACGCCATCGACGTCATAGCCATAATTGTGATTGACGGTCGAGGTGCCCGACAGCCCGGTGCGCGCACCGGCGATATCGTAATTGATATCCTCGACAATCATCCCGCCGGCATCGGCGCCCACATACCACGCCTTGTCACGCGCAAGCGCCGGCGAGGCAAGTGCGGTGGAGGCAAGTGCCACTACAACGGCAAGCTTCCGCATCATAATCCCCTTTCCATGGTGTCACTACGGACAACGCAAACTCACTATCGAAAGGAAGGTTTCCGCGCAAGCACGCAAAAACATCTATTTGTTGCATAATAGCAACAACCTTTCACCCAATCAGCCCGTGATGGCGCATGGCCGCGAGCATGGTGTTCAGCGCGGCGCGCGCCTCGCCGTCGATCA